>CAYRLV010000001.1:0-34482 GCA_964425155.1 uncultured Ornithinicoccus sp.
TGATCGTGCACTTCGTCGAGACCATGACCGGTGTGCAGGCCGTGCAGGCCTACCGTCGGGAGCGCCGCAACCAGGACATCTTCGAGGACGTCACCGAGCAGTACCAGGACGCGAACGAGCGGTCCTTCAAGCTGGTCGCGGTGTTCATGCCGTGCATCAAGCTGGTCGGCAACGTGACCATGGGCGTCGTCATCATCTACGGCGGCTGGCGGGTCTACCACGGCGACATGACGGTCGGGGTGCTGACCGCGTTCCTGCTCTACCTGCGGATGTTCTTCGAGCCGATGCAGGAGATCTCGCAGTTCTACAACGGTTTCCAGTCCGCCTCCGCCGCCTTGGAGAAGCTCTCCGGTGTCCTCGAGGAGGAGCCGGCGGTCGGCGACCCCGAGCAGCCCACGGCGATGGCCACGAGCCGCGGCGAGGTCGTCTTCGACGGGGTCGAGTTCGCCTACACGCCGGAGGCGCCGGTCCTGCCGCACCTCGACCTGACCGTCCCGGCCGGGCAGACCGTGGCCCTGGTCGGCACCACCGGCGCCGGCAAGACCACGATCGCCAAGCTCATCGCCCGGTTCTACGACCCGGTGGAGGGTGCGGTCCGGCTCGACGGCGTCGACCTGCGCGACCTCGACGACGAGACGCTGCGCCGGCACGTGGTGATGGTCACCCAGGAGAACTTCATGTTCGACGGCACCGTCGCCGACAACATCCGGTTCGGCAAGCCGGACGCCACGGACGCGGAGGTGGAGGCGGCGGCCCGCGCGGTCGGTGCGCACGACTTCGTGTCCGTGCTGCCGGACGGTTACGCCACCGACGTCGGCAAGCGCGGTGGGCGGTTCTCGGCAGGTCAGCGGCAGCTGATCACCTTCGCCCGGGCGTTCCTGGCCGATCCGGCGGTGCTCATCCTCGACGAGGCGACCTCCAGCCTCGACGTTCCCAGCGAGCGGCTGGTGCAGCAGGCCCTGCGGACCGTGCTGGCCGACCGGACCGCGCTGATCATCGCCCACCGCCTCAGCACGGTGGAGATCGCCGACCGCGTGCTGGTGCTCGAGCACGGCCGGATCCTCGAGGACGGCAGCCCGAGCGAGCTGATCGGCGCCGACGGCGGCCGGTACGCGGCGCTGCACCAGGCCTGGCAGGACTCGCTCGCCTGACTGCCGTTGCGAAAGGTTGTTGGAGTCGAGGCGGTTTCGCCCGACCAAGGGCAACAACCATTCGCAGCGGGTGGGGGAGGGAGCCGAGTATGGCGGGTCAGGTCGCCTGGGCGGCGGCGAGCAGGTCGCGTTCCTCGTCGTCGGTGAGCCCGGCGCCGGGCCCCACCACGCGGCCCGGCTCGACGGTGCTGCCGCGCACCCACGCCAGCCCGTCCGCGAGGGTGTCGGCGAGCGGGCGCAGCCGCAGCCCCGCGGCCACGGCGGCGCCGACGTCGCGGGCGGCGAACCCCGCATACTCGGGCAGCGGCAGCCACAGGGGAAGTGACCGGGGCCCGGCCCACGGCTCGACCTCGTGCTCGACCAGCCAGTCCTGTCCGACCGGCACGAGCGGCCCGGTGTGCCCGGCAACGCGCCGAGCCGCGTCCAGGTGCTCCGGGAGCGGGATGCTCTCGCCCGAGACGTTGTAGGCCCCCGCCACCCGTTCCTGGGCGCAGTGCACCAGCCAGGCCGCCAGGTCCCGCACGTCGATGATCTGGCTGGCCAGGTCGGGCGTGTCGGGCACCAGCACCGCACCGTCGGCGGAGGCCGGGGCCGCGAATCGCGCCGGCCAGTACGTGGTGCGGCCGCTGTGGTCGCCGGGGCCGCCGATCAGCCCGGCGCGTGCCAGGGTGCAGTGCTGCTCACCCACGGCCTCGCGGAGGAGGGTTTCGCAGCCGACCTTCGCCTCGCCATACGTCTCCCGCTCGGCGGTGTCCGACTCGAGGGCGGGCAGGAGGGGCGCGGTCTCGTCCGCCCCCGGGGTGTCGTGGCCGGCGTAGACCGAGCAGGACGACACGTAGACCCAGTGACCGACCCTCCCGGCCAGCGCGGCGGTCGCGGAGCGCACGAAGCCGGGCTGCCAGGTCACGTCGACCACGGCGTCCCAGGTCTGCGTGCTCACCTCGGCGTAGGCCTCGGGTCGCGTGCGGTCGGCACGGACCAGGGTGGCGCCGGTCGGGACACCACCGGCCTCGCCCCGCGCGAGGCAGGTGACCTCGTGACCACGGTCGAGAGCGGTGCGGGCGAGGTGGCCGCCGAGCCAGGCCGTGCCACCGAGGATGAGGATGCGCATGCCGACCACCCCATCACGACACGGCCGGAGGAGACACGCGACTTCGCCGAGCGCAGAACCGGGGCCGGCTCTAGAGTGAGTTCATGGACCGGCGGATCTTCGGCATCGAGAACGAGTACGGCGTCACGTGCACGTTCGAGGGACAACGCCGACTGACGCCGGACGAGGTGGCCCGCTACCTGTTCCGCAAGGTGGTCTCGTGGGGGCGGTCCAGCAACGTGTTCCTCGCCAACGGCGCCCGCCTCTACCTCGACGTGGGCAGCCACCCGGAGTACGCCACGCCGGAGTGCGACGACGTGCGCCAGGTGGTGATCCACGACAAGGCGGGGGAGCGGGTGGTCGAGGGGCTGGTCGACGACGCGCAGGCCCGGATCACCGAGGAGGGCGTGGCCGGGCAGATCTACGTCTTCAAGAACAACACCGACTCGGCGGGCAACTCCTACGGCTGCCACGAGAACTACCTGGTCGGCCGGCAGGGGGAGTTCTCCCGGATCTCCGACATCCTCATCCCGTTCCTGGTCAGCCGGCAGCTGACCTGCGGCGCCGGCAAGATCGTCACGGTCGGGCGGGCTCCGACCTACTCGCTCAGCCAGCGGGCCGACCACATCTGGGAGGGCGTGTCGAGCGCCACGACCCGGTCCCGGCCGATCATCAACACCCGCGACGAGCCGCACGCCGACGCGGAGAAGTTCCGCCGCCTGCACGTCATCGTCGGCGACTCCAACATGAGCGAGACGACGACGATGCTCAAGGTCGGCTCGGCCGACCTGGTGCTGCGGATGATCGAGGCCGGCGTGGTCATGCGTGACCTGACCCTCGAGAACCCGATCCGGGCCATCCGCGACATCAGCCACGACATGACCGGGCGGCACACCGTGCGGCTGGCCAACGGGCGGGAGATGTCCGCGCTCGACCTGCAGAGCGAGTACTTCGAGAAGGCAGCGGCGTTCGCCGACCGGGAGGGCCTCGACGACCCGACCGCCAAGAGTGTCCTCGACCTGTGGGAGCGCACCCTGACCGCGGTGCAGACCGACGACCTGTCCGGCGTCGACACCGAGATCGACTGGGTGATGAAGTACCAGCTGCTGCGGCGCTACGCCGAGCGGCACCACCTCGAGCTCGACGATCCCCGGATGCTGCAGATCGACCTCGCCTACCACGACATCAACCGCGAGCGTGGCCTGTTCTACCTGTGGCAGCGGCGCGGCAAGACCGCGCGGGTGTGCACCGACCTGGAGATCTTCGAGGCCAAGTCGGTGCCTCCGCAGACGACCCGCGCCAAGCTGCGCGGCGACTTCATCCGGGCCGCGCAGGAGCACCGGCGCGACTTCACCGTCGACTGGGTGCACCTCAAGCTCAACGACCAGGCCCAGCGCACGGTGTTGTGCAAGGACCCGTTCGCCTCCGTGGACGCCCGGGTCGCCCGGCTGATCGACAGCATGTAGCGGGCCGGGCGCCGCCTCGGGCGGGCGTTTGGGAAGTCCACAGGAACGGCGGTTATCGTGAGCGCCGGCAGCTCCCTACCGACCGAAGGCTTCCTCGCGTGCACCTCAACCGACACCGCTGGCTCGCCGCCGCGGCCCTTCCCCTGCTCCTCGTCGCCGGATGCAGCTCAGGCAACCCCGAGAGCGGCTCCACCGCCGATCCGACGGACACCACCACGGCCACGGCCGGCGGGTCGAGCCCCACGACGAAGAGCAGCCCGCTGACCGACCTGGTGGTCAGCAGCAAGGGCAAGACCGGGCCGTCCATCAAGCTCAAGCACAAGCCGTTCTCCGTCGCGCAGACCGAGACGAAGGTGGTCTCGGACGGCTCGGGCGCGGACGTCACCAAGGACCAGACGCTCACCGTCAACTACCTCATCGTCAACGGCGCCAACGGCAAGCAGTTGGAGAGCAACTACGGCAAGAGCGCCGCCACGTTGGACCTGGCGGACAAGTCGCTCCTGCCCGGACTCGTCAAGGGGCTGCCGGGGCAGAAGGTCGGGTCGAAGGTCGTCGTCGCGGTGCCGCCGGCGGACGCCTTCGGCGCCAACGGCAACTCCCAGCTGGGTGTGGGCGGTGACGACACGCTGCTGTTCTACGTCGAGATCAAGAAGGCGAGCACGCCGCTCAGCAAGGCCACCGGCACGAAGGTCGCCCCCAAGCCCGGCCTGCCCAAGGTCACGTACCGCGACGACAAGCCGGCGCAGATCACCATCCCGAAGAAGAAGGACGCCCCGAAGGACCTGGTGGTCCAGCCCCTGATCAAGGGCAAGGGCGCCAAGGTGAAGTCCGGGCAGTTCGTCAAGGTCAACTACACCGGCGTGCTCTGGCGCAACGGCAAGGTGTTCGACTCCAGCATGGGTCGTGGTCCCTTCTCGTTCCAGGTCGACGGGCCCCAGGGCGTGATCTCCGGCTGGAACAAGGCCGTGACGGGTCAGCCGGTCGGCAGCCGGCTGCTCGTCGTGGTGCCTCCGGACGAGGGCTACGGCAAGAAGGGTCGCGGGCAGATCAAGGGCACCGACACCATGGTGTTCGTGATCGACATCCTGGCCGCCAACTGACCCGCACCCACCCGACCGTCGGCCCCGACGAAAGGCAGAGCATGGGCTTCGACCCCGACACGACCAAGCCGGAGATCGACTTCCCCGGTGAGACCCCGCCGACCGAGCTGGTCGTCGAGGACGTCTGGGAGGGGGACGGCGCGGAGGCGAAGGCCGGCGACACGGTCACCGCGCACTACGTCGGCGTCGCCCACTCGACCGGCGAGGAGTTCGACGCCTCGTGGAACCGTGGTCAGCCGCTGCAGTTCCGGCTCGGCGTCGGCCAGGTCATCCGCGGCTGGGACGACGGCATGGCCGGGATGAAGGTCGGCGGCCGGCGCAAGCTGACGATTCCGCCGTCGCTCGGCTACGGCGACCGCGGTGCGGGGCAGGCGATCCGGCCGGGTGAGTCACTGATCTTCGTGGTCGACCTGGTCGACGTCCGCTGACCCCGGGACGAGGGTGGCGGCGTGCCGGCCCGCGGCGGCCGCCGCGACGAACGACGCGCGGTCCTGCGCCGGGCCCCGGCCCATGGTGGACAGCGGCACGGGGCATCCCGCGAGCGCCTCGTCGAGGCCGTCGACCCCGATCTCGTATGCGGTGAGCCTCCCGCCGCTGCCCCGCACCAGCCGCTCCACGGCCTCCCGCAGGTCCGCCCCGAAGGTGCCGGGGAGCACCGGCACCGGCAGGTCCGCGGGCACCAGGGCCACTCGGCCGTAGGCCGTCTCGCTGTGGTGGGACAGCCCGCGGTGGCGGGCGCGCGGGTCCGCCTCGGAGACCCGCAGGGCGGCGACCGCGCGACCGCCGAGGGTGACCGTGGCGTTGACCGCCTCACCCGCGCTCACCCCGGAGAAGCCCCAGCGGGTGCCGGTGCCGAGGTTGCCCGGCCCCTGGGCGACCACGACCGCGTCCGCGGCCAGCAGGTGCCGGGCGGCCAGCAGCCCGGTGTGCACGGTGACGGCCTCCAGGTCGCCGCCGAAGGCCTGGCCGACGGTGACCGTGCCGGCCAGCCAGCCGGCCTCCCGCAGGCCCGACACGGTGCGCGAGAAGGCGGCCGGCAGGGCACCGCCGTCGGTCATGACGTGGACGACGCGAGCCCCCGGCAGGCGTTGCCGCAGGCCGGCCAGCACCGCCGGGAGCGCCGAGTGGAGGTCGGCGACCACCACCGGCATCCCGTCGACCGCGTCGGCCTCCCGCAGCGCCTCGTGGTGCGGGCTCTCCTGCTCGTCGACGCCGAGCACCATCGCCTGCAACGGCGTGTAGCGGGCCTTGACCAGGTGACCCGGCCCCTGCGGGGGATCGTCCGGCAGCCGGTCCGGCACCGCGACCACCAGGGCGAGGCCGCCGGTGCCCAGGCCGCGGTCGAGCGCGGTGACGTTGAGCAGCACCTCATCGCCCTCGCGCGGCGTCCCGACCAGCTCGGGGTAGGCGAGGGCGGGCACCTCGCGGGCGTCGCCCACGGTGGTGAGCTGCACGGCATACACGACGGCGCGCCCCCAGCGGGACTGCTCCCGCAGGACCACACCCCTGCGCCATCGGATCACGTCGTGCACACTAGCCCGGTGAGAAACTTCGCGGAGGCCGCATGACACCGGCACCGGGGTCCTCTGCGTCCGCCAAGACCGAGCGCCTGCTCAACCTGGTGATCTGCCTGCTCTACACCAGGCAGCCGCTGTCGAAGGCCCGGATCCGGGAGGCGGTGCCGCAGTACGGCCAGACCGCGTCCACGGAGGCGTTCGACCGGATGTTCGAGCGGGACAAGGACGAGCTGCGCGACCTGGGCATCCCGCTCAAGACCGAGCCGCTCGACCCGTTCTTCGACGACGAGCCGGGCTACCGGATCGACCGACGGGAGTACGCCCTGCCCGAGGTGTCGTTCGCCCCGGACGAGCTGGCGGTCCTCGGGCTGGCCAGCCGGGCCTGGCAGCAGGCCAGCCTGGGCGCGCCCGCGGCGGAGGCGCTGCGCAAGCTGTCCGCGGCGGACGTGGAGCGCGACGACGCGTCGCTGGTGGGGATCGAGCCGCGGGTGCGGACCACCGAGCCGGCCTTCGAGGCGGTGCGGCAGGCGGTGCTGCGGCGGCAGCCGATCCGGTTCGACTACCGCACGTCCGGTTCGGGCCGGCGGGCGACCCGCCACCTGCAGCCGTGGGCGATGGCCTCGTGGCACGGCCGGTGGTACGTCACCGGGCACGACACCGACCGGGACGCCCCCCGCGTCTTCCGGCTCAGCCGGATCGAGGGCGCGGTCGCCACCGACGGCGAGCCGGAGTCGTATGACGTGCCGGAGGACCACGAGCCACGCGCCATGATCGACACCATGACCGACGACCGCCCGCCCCGCGACGCCCGGCTGCGGGTCCGCACCGGCGCCGGCAACACGGTGCGGCGCCGCGCGACCGCGACCGAGGAGATCGACGACCAGTGGTCACGCCTGCGGGTCGCCTTCACCGACGCGGAGGCGTTCGCGGACGAGCTCGCGGGCTTCGGCCCGGCCGTGGTGGTCGAGGAGCCGGACGAGCTGGTGGACGCGGTCCTGCGGCGGTTGACGGGCGTGGTGGCGGCCACGGGAGCGACGAGGACCTCAGGATGACGCGCACGAGGGCGCACGAGTCGGCGACGGGGCGGTTGTCCCGGCTGCTGACCATGGTGCCGTGGCTGCTCAACCGGCAGGGCATCGACATCGAGCAGGCGGCGGCCGAGCTGGGCGTCTCATCCGAGCAGATCGAGGCCGACCTGCAGCTGCTGTTCGTGTGCGGCACGCCGGGTCACCTGCCGGACGACCTGATCGAGGCCGACTGGGAGAGCGGTCGGGTCTACCTCGGCAACGCCGACGTCATCGCCCGGCCGCTGCGGCTGGGCGTGGACGAGGCCCTGACCCTCATCGTGGGACTGCGGACCCTGGCCTCGGTGCCGGGGATCGGTGACCGCGACGCGATCGACCGGGCGCTGGCCAAGCTGGAGGAGGCCACCGGCGCCGCCGCCGGGGCGAGCGCGCGGGTGCAGGTGTCCATCGACGAGGGCGTGGAGGCCGAGACCCTCCGGCAACTGCGCGAGGCCCTCGCGGCGCGGCGCAGGGTGCACCTGCGCTACCTCGTGGCCGCCCGTGACGAGGCGACCGAGCGCGACGTCGACCCGATGCGGGTGCTCAACATCGACGCGACCTGGTACCTCGAGGCGTGGTGCCATCGCGCCGAGGACGTGCGGCTGTTCCGGCTCGACCGGATCGAGGCCCTCGAGGTGCTCGACGTGGACGGCACGCCACCGGAGCATGCCCGACCGCGTGAGCTCGACGCCGGGGTGTTCACCCCGTCGCCGAGCGACCAGGTGGTGCGCCTGGCGCTGCGCCCCGAGGCGGCCTGGGTGAGCGACTACTACCCGGTCGAGCACGTGGAGCGGGCCGACGACGGGAGCCAGACGGTCACCCTGCGCACCCCGGACACCGCGTGGCTGCGGCGGCTGGTCTGGCGTCTCGGGGGCGGGGCGACCGTGCTCGAGCCGCGCAGCCTGGCAGCCGAGGTCGAGGCGGGCGCCACGGCGGCCCTGGCCCTCTACGGCGACCGCGCCGCCGACCGCCACCAGACGGACGGCGGGTAGACCGTGTCGGTCTGGTGGTGGGTGCTCGTGTGGGTGCTCCTCGTGCTGTGCTCGCTCGCCTACCTGGCGTGGCGGCTCTGGGGCCTCTGGCGGCGGGCCAAGGCCCTCGGACGCGAGATCGCCACGGCGCAGGAGCGGCTCGACCGGGTCGAGGGCGAACTCGAGCAGCTGGGGGAGCAGGCGACCCGCCTGGAGGACCTGGCGGTGCTGTCCAACCCGATCCAGGTGGCGATGGAGACCTCCCGGGTGCGGCAACACGGCCGCGCCGAACGGCAGCGACGGCGTGCTGCCTCCGCCCCGGCGTGGGCCAAGCACGTAGACTAGATCGACAATGAAGGTGAGGCGACACGGATCTGATCACCGCTCCCTCAGCGCTCCGCCAGACATCGATCGTCCAGACAGAAGGTAGGCATCACGTCATGGGCATGTTCCGCAACCTGTTCGACAGCCCGGTGCACATCCTCATCCTGGTGCTGGTCATCGTCATCGTCTTCGGGTGGAAGCGCCTGCCGGACGCGGCCCGCAGCGTCGGCCGGTCGATGCGCATCTTCAAGTCCGAGGTCGAGGAGATGAAGGGCGACAAGGGCGGGCGCAGCGCGGCCAGCTCCGACACCGTCGACGGTGACGTGGTGGACGACGCCGACAACGTGGACCAGCAGGCCAAGACGAAGGCGCGGCCCACCGACGGCGGTGCCACGGCTGCTGGCGGGAGCCCGCAGTCGAACGGCGGCCCGGCCGCGCCGGACCCGGGCGGGCGACAGGAGGCGAGCACGCCGGACTCGTCCGGCCAGCAGCGCCCCGGCGCCTGAGCAGCACCGCACCCCACCGCTTCCCTGACACGTGGCCCTGCTGAGCCGGCGACGCAACCCCGAAGGGCGGATGTCGCTCGCCGACCACCTTCGCGAGCTCCGTCGGCGCGTCCTGTGGTCGGCGCTGGGCATCGTCGTCGGCGGCGTGGTCGGCTGGATCTACTACGACTGGCTCCTCGACCTGCTCACCGCACCGCTGGACGACATCCAGCGGATCCGCGGCGACAAGTCCATCGGGCTGAACTTCGGTGGCCTGACGCAGGCCTTCTCGGTGCAGCTGAAGGTCGCCCTCTTCGTGGGCATCATCGTGTCCAGCCCGGTGTGGCTCTACCAGATCTGGGCCTTCATCGTGCCCGGGCTGACCAAGCGCGAGCGGCGCACCGCGCTGGCCTTCATCGGCGCCGCCGTGCCGCTCTTCCTGGTCGGTTGCGGCCTGGCGCTGTGGACCATGCCCCGCGTGGTGGAGGTGCTCTACGGCTTCACACCCCCGGGCAGCTTCAACTTCACCAACGCGTCCGACTACCTGACCTTCGTCACCCGGTTCATCCTGGCGTTCGGCCTGGCCTTCCTGCTCCCCGTGCTGCTCGTCGCGCTCAACGTGGCACACGTGCTGCCGGCGCGGGTGATGCTCAAGGGGTGGCGGGTCGCGGTGATGCTGATCTTCATCTTCGCGGCGCTGATGACGCCGACACCGGACGCGTGGACCATGCTCGTGCTCGCGCTGCCGATGGTCGGGCTGTTCTACCTCGCCGTCGGCGTGGCGGCCCTGCTGGACCGCCGGCGGGCCAGATCCGACCCGGACTGGAGCGACCTGGACGACGACGAAGCCTCCCCGCTGTGACCTCACCCGGACGCAGGGCACGGGACTGATGGCACGGCACGAAGGTCACGGCAGGTGACCAGACGGGTCGGGTTGCTGGTCAACCCCACGGCGGGGAAGGGGCGCGGCGCGCGGGCCGGCGCGCAGATCGCCGCCCGCCTCGCCGAGACGGGGCAGGAGGTCGTCCGGCTCAGTGACCGCACCGCCGCAGCCGCCGGGGAGCGCGCCGCCCGCGAGATCGCGGCCGGTCTGGACGTCCTGGTCGTCGTCGGGGGTGACGGCATGGTCCACCTCGGCGCCGGCCTGTGCGCTCGGACGGAGACCGCGCTGGCGGTCGTGGCCGCCGGATCGGGCAACGACGTCGCCCGGACGCTGGGCGTGCCCGTCCACGACGAGGACGCCGCCCTGGCGATGATCGCCGCCGGCCGCACCCGTCGGATCGACCTGGGCCGCCAGGTCGACGGGGACGGCGCCACCCGGTGGTTCGCGGGGGTGCTCTGCGCCGGGTTCGACGCGCTGGTCAACGAACGCGCCAACCGGTGGACCTGGCCGCGGGGCCGGATGCGCTACAACCTCGCGGTCGCGCGCGAGCTGCCGGTCTTCCGCCCGATCCCGTACACGCTCACCCTCGACGGGGTGCGGCAGGAGGCCGAGGCGATGCTCGTCGCGGTGGCGAACGGCACCTCATACGGGGGAGGCATGCGCATCTGCCCGGAGGCGGAGATGGACGACGGCCTGCTGGACGTGTTCGTCGTGGACCGGATGGCCGTGCCCACCCTGGTGCGCCTCTTCCCGCGGGTGTTCCGGGGCACGCACGTCGACCACCCGGCGGTGCGGATCGAGCGCGCCCGCCGGGTGCGGCTCGAGGCGCCCGGCATCGTGACCTACGCCGACGGCGAGCGCTTCGGCCCGCTCCCGCTGGAGGTCGAGGTGGACCCCGGCGCGCTGCATGTGGTGGTGCCCGCCACCTGACGTAGCCTGACGGCATGCCCTCTCCCGCGGAACGGTATGCCGCCGCGCGTGCTGGTGATCGCGGCAGGATCTCGTCGTCCGACGTGGTCGACGACTTCGTCGCCGGACTCGCCTTCCCGCTCGACCGGTTCCAGCGACAGGGGATCGAGGCGGTCGCGCGGGGCGACGGGGTGCTCGTGGCGGCGCCGACCGGAGCCGGCAAGACGGTGGTGGGGGAGTTCGCCGTCGCGCTGGCGCTGCGCACCGGCCGCAAGGCGTTCTACACCACGCCGATCAAGGCGCTGTCCAACCAGAAGTACGCCGATCTCGCCCGCGTCCACGGCGCCGACCGGGTCGGCCTCCTCACCGGGGACTCCTCGATCAACGGCGAGGCGCCGGTCGTGGTGATGACCACCGAGGTGCTGCGCAACATGATGTATGCGGGGTCGCCCACCCTGCGCGGGCTCGGCTTCGTCGTCATGGACGAGGTGCACTACCTCGCCGACCGGTTCCGCGGGGCGGTCTGGGAGGAGGTCATCATCCACCTGCCCGAGCACGTGCAGGTGGTCTCGCTGTCGGCGACGGTGAGCAACGCCGAGGAGTTCGGCGACTGGCTGCGCGAGGTGCGCGGGGGCACCGAGGTCATCGTCGAGGAGCACCGACCGGTCCCGTTGTGGCAGCACATGATGGTGGGCCAGCGACTCTACGACCTGTTCGTCGACGAGACCTCGGCGCCGACCGTGGACGCCGAGCCGGCCCGGCTGAATCCTGAACTGCTGGACCAGGTGCGCGCGTTCGAGCGGTCCACCGACCGGCGCGGCCGGCTGGAGGACGCGGGCGGCCCGCGCGGTCGCCGGGGACAGCCGCGTCGCGGCCGGGGCGGGTCACGGGGGCGTCCCGGACCGCCACCCGGACGCCGCCCCGGAGGCGGACCCAGCCGCGCGGAGGTGATCGAGCGGCTCGACCGCGACGGGCTCCTCCCCGCGATCACGTTCATCTTCAGCCGGGCCGGGTGCACGGCCGCCGTCGGTCAGCTGCTCGCGCGGGGGATCAGGTTGATCCCCCCGGAGGACGGGGCGCGCATCCGCCGGACCGTGGAGGAGCGGGTGGCCGCCCTCGACGACGCGGACCTCGGGGTCATCGGCTACGGCGACTTCGTCGAGGGGCTGAGCCGGGGGTTCGCGGCCCACCACGCCGGCATGCTGCCGACCTTCCGGGAGATCGTGGAGGAGCTGTTCACCGCCGGGCGGATCCGCGCCGTCTTCGCGACGGAGACGCTGGCGCTCGGGATCAACATGCCGGCGCGGACCGTCGTGATCGAGCGGCTGGTGAAGTACAACGGCGAGACGCACGCCGACATCACGCCGGCCGAGTACACCCAGCTGACCGGCCGGGCCGGGCGGCGGGGGATCGACGTCGAGGGCCATGCCGTGGTGCTCTACGGCCGCGGCCTGGACCCGGTGGCGGTCGGGGGGCTCGCCTCCACCCGGACCTATCCGCTGCGTTCGAGCTTCCGCCCCACCTACAACATGGCGGTCAACCTGGTCGCCCGGGTGGGACGCGAGACGGCCCGCGAGATCCTCGAGACCTCGTTCGCGCAGTTCCAGGCGGATCGTTCGGTCGTCGGTCTCGCGCACACGGTCCGCCGCAACGAGGAGGCGCTGACCGGCTACGCCGAGGCGATGTCCTGCGATCTGGGCGACTTCACCGAGTACGCCGCCCTGCGCCGACGCGTCCAGGACCTGGAGAAGTCGGCGGCGAAGGCCCGGTCGGCGAGCCGCCGGGCCGAGACGGCGGTCAGTCTCGAACGGCTGCGCCCCGGGGACGTGGTCCGGGTGCCGAGCGGTCGGCGCGCGGGCTACGTGGTGGTGCTCGGCCATCCCCGGGGGCACCGGCGGGACACCGACGTCCCGACCGTGCTCACCGCCCAGGGGCAACTGCGGCGGATCACCACGCACGACGTCTCCGCCCCGCTGGAGCCCGTGACGTCGATCGCGATCCCGAAGCACTTCAACGTGCGCAATGCCCGGTCCCGCCGGGACCTCGCGGCCACCCTGCGGGCGAAGGCACCGCACGACCCGCCGCCGACACCCAGACGGGAACAGCCCGAGGGCGAGTCGGACGCCGAGATCGCCCGGCTGCGCGCGCAGCTGCGTGCTCACCCGTGCCACGCCTGCCCGGAGCGGGAGGACCACGCCCGCTGGGCCGAGCGCTGGTGGCGGCTGCGCCGGGAGACCGACGGCCTGCAACGGCGGGTCCGGGGCCGCACCAACAGCGTCGCCCGCACCTTCGACCGGGTGTGCGACGTGCTGGTCGAGCTGGGTTACCTGGCGCAGGACGGCACGGCGGTGACCGACCGCGGTGAGCAGCTGCGGCACCTCTACACCGAGAAGGATCTGCTCGCCGCCGAGTGCCTGCGCCGGGACGTGTGGCGGCGGCTGGATCCGGCCGAGCTGGCCGCCGTGGTCTCGCTGCTGGTGTTCGAGCCGCGCGGTGACGCCGAGCTGGCGCCGAGGGTGCCGACGGACGGGGTCCGCGAGGCCCACGACACGATGCTGCGGCTCTGGAGCGAGCTGCAGGACCTGGAGCGCGAGCACCTGCTGCCGCAGACCGGCGCACCCGAGGCCGGGATGGCGTGGCAGATCCACCGGTGGACCTCCGGGCGCTCCTTGGAGGAGGTGCTGCGCGACTCCGACATGGCGGCGGGTGACTTCGTCCGCCGCTGCAAGCAGGTGGTGGACCTGCTCGGCCAGATCGCCGAGGCCGCGGCCGAGCCGGCCCTGCGCCAGACCGCCCGGCGGGCCATGGACGCGGTGATGCGCGGCGTCGTCGCGGCCGACCGGCTCGACTAGCCGCACCCATCCGGAGGTCTTCCTCCGGTGTGCGTTGCGCTTCGACCTACGGTAACGTAACCGTAGGTAAGGACGCCCTCATCAGTCGAACCGAGGACGGGAGACAGTCATGGTGTTGCGGATGGCACACCCGGGCACGGCCGCCCAGACGACCGGGCCGGACGCCCCGGCGTCGCACGACGCGGGCGCCGCGCACGCGGCACGGTTCCGGGAGACCCTCGCCAGCCTCTTCGGCCAGCGGGCCGACCTGGACGAGATCGGCCAGCAGCGGGGACTGCCACCGCAGGTGATGCGGGACGTGCTCGAGGCCGAGCCGATGCGCGCGTTCCTGCCGGTCCGCTACGGCGGGTTCGGGGACAGCCTCGCGCCCGGTCAGGCGGTGATGGAGGAGGCCGCCTACCACTCGCTGGCTCTCGGCCTCACCATGGGCATCAGCGGCGGACTGTTCGTCCAGCCGGTCGCCAAGTACGCCGACCCCGGTGTCGCCACGCCGGTGCTCGCCGACCTGGCCGCCGGCGGCCGGCTCGGTGGCCTGATGATCACCGAGCCCGGGCACGGCACCGACGCCCTCGGCATGCGCACGTCCTGGCGGCAGGACGGTGAGCGCTACCACGTGCGGGGCACCAAGCACTGGGCCGGGCTGTCCGGCGCGGCGGACTACTGGCTGCTCATGGCGCGGCCCGGCCGCGATGACGGCGAGCTCGCCAACGGCATCGACATGTTCGTGTGCGACCAGCGCGATCCGGACCAGCGGATCGAGCTGATCCAGCGCTATCCGTCCCTCGGCCTCTACGGGATTCCCTACGGCCGCAACCGGGTCGACGTGCGCGTCCCGCTGTCCCACCGGCTGCAGAGTCAGCGTGGTGACCGGGCGGGGCTGCGGATGATGATGGATCTGCTGCACCGGTCCCGCTCGAGCTTCGCCGGCAACGCCGTCGGCTTCATCCGCCGGATGGTGGACGAGGCGGTGTCGCACTGCAGTGACCGGGTCGTCTCCGGGCGGCCGCTGATCGGCTATGACCAGGTCCGGGCGCGGATCGCGCGGCTGCAGGGCCAGTGGGCCTGTGCCAGTGCCCTCAGCCTCTGGGGCTCCGAGCACGCCGGACTGGACGTCGACCTGTCCCGCTGCGCGCAGTCGGCCGGCTCGATCAAGGCCGTCGCCTCCGACTACCTGCACGAGTCCGCCCAGTCACTGTTGCAGCTGGTGGGCGCCAAGGGCTACGCGCTGGACCACGTCGCCGGGCGGGCGGTCGTCGACTCCCGACCGTTCCAGATCTTCGAGGGATCCAACGACGTGCTCTACGCCCAGCTCGGCGCCAAGGTCGCCGACCAGATGCGTCGGGCCGGGACGAACAACGTGCGGGAGCAGCTGTCCCGTGACCCGGAGACCGCCGCGGGCGCCGACCTGGCCGGTGCCCAACTGGAGGTCAATCTGGACGAGCGCCCGGCCCAGCGCCGGCTCGTCGACCTCGGTGCCATCGCCAGCCGGGTGTTCACCCTGGGGGCGGTCGACACGATGGCTCAGCGCGGGTTCGTCCCCGAGCACGTGTCGCTGGCCGCCGCGACCCTGCGTGAGGACATCGGCGCGCTGGTGTCCCGGCTGCACCGCGCGATCGCCCCCGAGGTCTCGACCGAGCCGCTCCGTCCTGGAGCGTGGCGCGCCATGACCCAAGCGGCCCAGGACATGGTCGCGGGTCGAGCAGCCACCGCCTGAGTCGAGCCGATCGCCGGACACGCCACCGGGATCCGGAGGCGGATGACGCGGCGGCTCGGCGATCGCCATGGCAGGATGCCGCCATGGGGATCGCCGACAAGCTGGGTGAGGGCGAGCACGTCGTCCTGAGCCTGCGCACCCACGTCAAGAAGCTGGCCGGCCCGGTGGTCGTGCTCGTCCTGGCGGTCGCCGCGGCGGCCGTCATCAGCGCGTTCCTGCCCGAGGGGTCGTCGCAGAAGTGGCTGCGGATCGTGGTCTGGGTGCTCGCGCTGCTCGTCGTCCTGGTGTGGGCCGTGGTGCCGTTCCTGCGGTGGCTCACCACGCAGTACACGATCACCAACCGCCGGCTGATCACCCGCTCGGGGCTGATCACCCGCACCGGCCGCGACATCCCGCTCTACCGCATCAACGACGTGTCCTACGAGAAGGGTCTGCTCGACCGGATCCTCGGCTGCGGCACGCTGGTCATCTCCGACGCGACCGAGAAGGCCGGCGTCGTCCTCGATGACATCCCGCGGGTGGAGCGGGTCCAGGTGCAGTTGCACGAGTTGCTGTTCGCCGCCGACGACGGTTCGGACGACGGCGAGTTCCCTCCGGGCGAGCCGCGCCGTCGCTAGTCCGCCCGCGACGGGTTGCGAGGTGGTCGTCGAGCCGACCAGGGCGCAGGACGTGGTGGGGGGAGGCGTCAGTCGATGCTGATCTCCAGCGCGGCGAGGACCCGGTTGACGGGGGAGCGCAGGTCGTGCGACTCGGCCAGGTCGAGCAACGCCTCCGGGTCGGCCACCGCGCTCGGCAGCCGTAGGTCGACCTCCGGCAGCGGGCAGTCCCGGGCCACGGCCACGACCTCCGGCGCCGCGTCGAGGTAGTCGCTCGCCTCCTCCAGGCGGGCCTTCCGGGCGCCCTTGAGGTGCGGGTCGCCGTCGGCGAGGGCGGCACGCAGCCGCGCGAGGCTGCCGAAGCGGTTGATGAGGGCGGCCGCGGTCTTCTCACCGATGCCGGCGACCCCGGGCAGCCCGTCGCTGGTGTCGCCCCGCAGGATCGCCATGTCCGCGTATGCGGCGCCGGTCGCCAGGTCGTACTTCTGCTGCAGGAACGACTGCGTCACGACGTCGGGGTTGCGGACCCCGCCACGAGCGGTGTAGAGGATCCGGACACTGGCCTCGTCGTCGACCAGCTGGAACAGGTCACGGTCGCCGGTGACCACGTCGACCGGCCCCTCGCCGCGGTGCCGTTCGACCAGCGTGCCGATGACGTCGTCGGCCTCGTAGCCGTCGGCGCCGAGCCGGGGGAGGCCGAGCGCGGCGAGGACGTCCACGATGACCGGCACCTGCGGGATCAGGTCCTCCGGGGTGTCCTCGACGGTCGGCCGCCCCTGCACCGCCCGGTGCGCCTTGTAGCTGGGGATCGCCGCCACCCGGAAGGCCGGCCGCCAGTCGTTGTCCCAGCACGCCACCAGGTGTGTGGGCCGGTGCGCAGTGACGAGGGTGGCGATCATGTCCAGCAGGCCGCGCACCGCGTTGCTCGGCGGCGCGCCGGGCGTGCTCCGCCGGTCCGGCACGCCGTAGAACGCGCGGTAGTAGAGCGAAGCCGTGTCGAGCAGCAGGAGGCGCTGCGGCGTGTCCGTCATGCGCGCCATCGTGCCAGTCCGGGGCTGCCGGGACAGCACTGCGTACGCTGGCGTCGTGGAAGACCTCGATGCCGCCATCGTCTCGTTGCTCGCGCGCGAGGGCCGGATGAGCTACACCGACCTGGCCCGGGAGACGGGCCTGTCCACCTCGGCGGCGCACCAGCGGGTGCGACGGCTGGAGGAGCGCGGCGTCCTGCTCGGCTACCAGGCGGTCGTCGACCACGCGGCTGCCGGAGTGCCGCTCACGGCCTTCGTCTCGGTGTCGCCCTTCGACCCGTCCGCGCCGGACGACGTGCCCGACCGGCTCCGCCCCCTCCCCGAGATCGAGGCGTGCCACTCGGTGGCCGGCGAGGAGAGTTACATCCTCAAGGTCCGGGTCGCCACCCCCAACGACCTCGAGGACCTGCTGGCCCGGATCCGCGCGGCCGGCAACGTGTCGACGCGGACGACCGTCGTCCTGTCGACGCCGTGGGAGGACCGGTCGGTCCTCGGCGCCGACCGCGACGGTTGAGCCGACCGCAGATCTCGTCTCGCTGGGGCGGCGGCACGCCACGGCCGCGCCGTGGGCCGCCAACTGACGCTGGCGTTACTGTGCGACACGCCGCGCGACACGCCGGTATGACGCCCGCTCACCGGAGTAACGCCAGCGCGAGTTGCCGTGTGGGGCGGCGAGCCGGACTCAGGCGGCGGCGAGACCGATCGCCCGGGTGGCCCGCTCCAAGGTGGGCACTGCCACCGTCTCGGCGCGCCGGCGGCCGGCGTCGAGCGCATCCCGCACGGCCGCCGGGTCGGCGGCCAGCTCCGCATACCGCTGCTGGATCGGTGCCAGCTCGGCGACGACGGCTTCGGTGACCGCGGCCTTGAGGTCGCCGTAGCGCCGGTAGGTCGCGGCCAGCCGGTCGACGTCCTCGCCGGTGCAGGCGGCGAGGATCTCCAGCAGGTTGCTGACGCCGGGCTTGGCCTCCGGGTCGTGCCGCACCTCGCCGTCGGAGTCGGTCACCGCCCGGGCGACCTTGCGCCGGATCACGTCCGGGGCGTCGAGCAGCCGGATCACCCCGGGAGCATCATCCGGAGCCGACTTGCTCATCTTGGCGGTCGGGTCCTGCAGGTCGCAGACCCGGGCGGCCACCTCCGCCCGGCCGAGCTCGGGCACCACGAAGGTTTCGCCATAGGTGCGGTTGAACCGGAGGGCGAGGTCGCGGGCCAGCTCGACGTGTTGGTCCTGGTCGCCGCCGACCGGAACCCGGGTCGCGCCATACAGCAGGATGTCGGCAGCCATCAGGCACGGGTAGGTGAACAGCGAGGCGCGGACGGACCGGTCACCCGTGCGTCGGGACTTCTCCTTGAACTGGATCATCCGGGACAGCTCGCCGACGGATGCGGTGCACTCGAGCAGGTAGGCGAGCTGGGCGTGGGCGGGCACGTGGGACTGGAGGAAGACGGTGCCGTCGGGCAGGCCGCTGGACAGGAACAGCAGCACCGCCTCGCGGGCGAGCTGGGCCGAGCGGGCTTGGTCGTGCGGGGTGGTGAGGGCGTGCAGGTCGGCCACGAAGAAGTACGCGTGCTCCGGGTCGTCGACCCGGGCGAAGCGACGCAGCGCGCCGAGGTGGTTGCCGAGCGTGAGCCGGCCGGACGGGGTGATGCCGGAGAGGGTGACCATGGTGGGGAGTCCTTTCGTCGGGGTGGTGCCGCCTCGACGAGGGCGCCCGGACACGAAGAAGGCCGCCTCGACGAGGCGGCCTGGCGCAGGAGCGCGCGGGAAAACGACCGCCGGTCAGGCGGTCCACCAGGAAATCGGTGCCCTGTGCACGACACCACTGTAACCGCACCACCGGGCCGCTGACGACCGTGATCCACCCGTCGTCAGCGGCCCGGGCCGGTCAGCCGGCGACGCGCCAGGCCCGGTCGATGCGTTGGACGAGCTGGTTGCCCGCCGAATCCGTGGCCACGACACGGACCGACCCGAAGCCGGGACCGCTGGCGGCCGGCACGGTCGCGCGCACGTCCTCGCCGACCTGGTCGACCGGGGCGCTCGTCCACGTGTCCCCGTCGTCGTAGGAGACCTGCACCTCCACGGTGAAGCCTTCCGGACCGGTCGCCCCGGGCTGGTAACCCGGCGTGATCACCAACGGATACGTCGTGCCCGACGGCACCTCGTTGTAGCCGTTCGTGTCCAGCGAGTAGTCCAGCTGGACGAGGGGAAGCACGGCACGCGCCCGGTCGGATCGAGCGGAGTGGAACCGCCAGGTCGACACGGTGTGCGTGGACGTGTCGGCGAAGTTGCCCTCGCCATTGGTCACCTCGAGCGACAGCTCGTACTCCGCCCGCTCGGCGGGCACCGAGAACTGCGCGACCGGCCACGCCGACTTGCCGACGACCTCGCCGTTGCGACTCAGGGTGAGCTCGGAGCTGTCACCGAGCTGGGTCTGGATGAAGCCGTAGCGCGTCCCGCCGTAGGAGTAGTGCGGAACCATGATGCGGATGGCGTCGTGGAACCTGGCCACCGGTGCACCGACCTCCTCCAGACCGGTGACGGGCGGTACCGCGGGATGCACCAACGGTCCCCACCACAGCTGGTGGTAGGTGCGCCCGGCCGTGTACGCGCGGTCGGCGGACCAGGTCCAGTACATGTTTCTGAAGTTGGCAGGCTGGGCGAATCGCTGCCAGGTCACCCCTGCGGTCGACACGTACTCCGTGCGCACGACCGGTCCGTTGCGGCCGATGCTCATGAGGTTGCCGAAGCCGGTCGGTCCGACGTGCGGGATCCATCCCTCGCGGTTCGCCATCCGGTCGGAGTTCTGCCGGTAGTCGGAGACCACGGTGGCCAGCGACCCGCTGCGCGCGTGGTAGGTCGGGTGCCGGGGGATCCGCGACTCGGGGAAGTCGAGCTCGTAGGAGTACGTCGAGTCCTGCACGCCGGTGAGGTGGAGCGTGAGGGCCGGATTCTCCTGCAGTGCCTGCCGCAGCCGCGCCCCCGCAGCCTTGGTCAGCCGGTACGTCGGAAGGCCCTGGTCCCACACCGTCGACCCCCAGACGTCGTCCTCGGTGTGGTTCTGCACCAGCAGGACGGCGACGCGGGCCTCCTTCGCTGCCTGCACCTGCGACCAGAGGCCCTCGTCGGACCGGGTGACGAGGGCGATCTTGCCGACCGCATCCACCGTCTCGTAGTCGGCGGCGGTGCCGGCCCCGGCGTACACGACCGGCAGGGCCCGGTCGCCGACGAACGGGTCGTCCAAGGAGGCGAACTGCGGGTTCGGCGTGACGCGGAAGCCCTCCGGGCCGGACACGCGCGCGGTGAGCATCGGTTGCGCGAGCTGCCACTGGGTGGCGACGTCGAACCGACCCTGGTGCGCCTTCTGGCTGGGGAGGGTGAACAGCCGCTGCCCGAACCGCCCGTGGGCCGCCGTGACTGCCAGCGACCGGCGACCGACCTGGCGCGCCCACATGACCCGCACCGAGTCCAGGTCCGCCTCCCGTGGGGTCGTCACCGTCATCGGTTTCGCGTCGCGTGCGTCGTAGCTCAAGGTCACGTCGCCGGTCACCTTGAGGTTCGGGTCACCCGCGATGGTCTGGGTCGGTGAGGAGAACGGGCTCGTGCTGATCGTGGTCATCACGGTGTAGAGGCCGTCTGCGACGGTTGCGGTGGCGGTGCCGTCGCGCAGCCAGACCCGTTGGTAATCACCGGTGTCGGCGCTCCAGACGTCGACGGGACCCTGGGCGGGATTGCCCTGACGGTCCACCGCGTGCACCGTCAGGGTGCGCTCGGGGCCGTCGACCACGAAGGAGATGGGGGTGTGGACCGCGACGTGGGAGCGACCGACGACGTCCGCCACGACCTGTCCCGCGTAGCCACCGGAATCGGTGCGCCCGGGCTGCAGCACGACGTCCACGCTCGCGGTGCCTCCCGCAGGGATCTGCAGGTGCTTGGTGCTGAGCCTGATCCGTGGCCGCTCATGGGGGTCGACTCCGGTGCCGGCCACGTCCGGCGACAGCCGAAGCCTCTGGTCGGAGTCCGTGAGGTTGCGGTAGGTGAGCGTGCGCGTCACCGGACTGGCGTCATACGGCACGTGGCCCAGGGACAGGGCTGCGGCGTCGACGGTGACCGGGCTCTGCACCGCGGCCGCCACGTCGACGCGGCCACCACCTTGGAAGGTGACCGGCTCCTCGACCAGCGCCTTGCTCGTCGCCACCAGGTGCGCCTTGAGCCGGGCGGCGCTCCAGCCCGGGTGCTTCTGGGCGAGGATGGCCGCCGAACCGGCCACGTGGGGCGTGGCCATCGACGTGCCGCTCAGGGACGTGTAGTACCGGCCCCGGAGGTTGCCCAGCGACGTCCCGGCAGCACGGGCGGCGACGATGTCCACCCCGGGAGCGACGATCTCGGGCTTGATGGCCATGTCGCCCACCCGGGGTCCACGCGAGGAGAAGTCCGCGGCCCGGTCGTTCCGGTCGACCGCGCCCACCGTCAGTGCCAGGTCGGCGGAGCCCGGGGCGGTGACCGTCCCCTCGGCAGGCCCGGCGTTGCCGGCCGCCACCACGAACAGCGCTCCCGTGCTGGTCGTCAACTGGTTGACGGCCTGGCTCAGCGGGTCGGTCCCGTCGGTGGGGTAGGGGGTGCCCAGGCTCATGTTGATGACGTCGGCGTCCGCGTTGGCGGCCCACTGCATCCCGGCGATGATCTGGCCGATCGGGCCCTCGCCGGCGCCGTTCAGCACCTTGCCGATCCAGAGGTCGGCGCCGGGCGCCACCCCCTCGTGGGCGCCGCCATCGGAGACCGACGAACCGGCCGCGATCGAGGCGACGTGCGTCCCGTGGCCGTTGCGGTCCACGGCCGTCTCACCGGGCGGGTCCGGCTCACCGGTGAAGTCCTTGGCCTTGGTCACGCGGCCGGCCAGGTCCGGGTGCGTCGGGTCGTATCCGCTGTCGAGCACGGCGATGTCGACGCCGTTGCCGTCGTATCCGGCCGCCCAGGCCTCGGGTGCTCGGATCTGCTCGATGTTGGGCGCGGCGGTCGCCTGCACCATCGCGTTCAGCCACACCTTGCCGGCACCGGCCAACTGGGCGTGGTCGGCGTCGACCGGTGCTGCGTGGCTGCCGCGCAGCCGCGTCCACACCGACCTCATGCGCTGCTTCGGTGCCGTGACCGACACCGTGGCGATGCTGTGCAGTTCCCGCACCTTGCGCGTGCCCGTCGGTGCAGCCGGCGCCGTCTGGGCTCGCGGTCCGCCCTTCGACTGGAGCAGGAGCGGTAGGTCGTGGCTCGACTCGTCGTCGAAACCCTGCTGCGCCAGCAGCGTCAGGTTGAACAGGTGGGGGTCCAAGGCACCGGAGGCGACGTAGGGGGCCGCCTCGGCCGGCACGATGTGCACCTGCCCGTCCTGCTCGTAGATCTGTGGGGCTCGTGTGCTGCCGCGTGGCCCGGCGGGGTCTTGCACCCACGCCGATTGCTGCCCGGTGGCGTCGGTGTGCAGGACGACGACATCGCCGGTGAGCAGGGTGATCTGGTGTGTCTCGCCGCCTCCGTGGCCGGGCGAGGCGTGGTGACCGGCTCCGCCGCCGGGCACGGAGGGAGGAGCGGACGGCGGACCGGAAGCGGGGCCCGCCCATGACGCCATCGGGGCTCCCAGCGTGGCCACCAGGAAGACGGCCAGCAGTGCTCGCCGGAGCCGACCCCGGCGGATCCAGCTGGTGAGCCTGCAGATGTGCGTCGTGCGCATGATGTCTCGATCCCTTGGTGATGGCGCGGCGGAGGAGGTGCTACCCGAGCGAACTCAGCCTGCGGCCCCGTGACGAGGCGTTGCGAGTGGGTGGATCACCCAACTTTGGCGCCGTCCGGCTAGAGCGGCTCCCACGGTCCCGGTGCCGGCTCTGGCTGCTCGTCCTCCGACGGGGGCGGGCTGTCCCGCTCCGGTGGGTCGGCCTTCCCCGGCTCTGCCGAGCCGGTTGACGGGCGGACTGGGGGGATGCCCCGCCCCCGAGGGCGTGGTTGGTGTGCCATGCACTCACGGTCACCGGATCCGGCAGTCGGTGCGAGTGGGTAAGTCACTCACTTTGCTGGGTCGACAGGCCGTCGGCGACGGCCACCGCCAAGGCGGTCCGCGACGCCACCCCCATCTTGCGCATGGCTGCACCCAGGTGGCGGTCGACGGTGCGCGGCGACAGGTAGAGCTCCTCGGCCACCTGCCGGTTGGTCAGACCGCGGGTGACGAGGCGCGCCACCTCGAGCTCACGCGGCGACAGCTGCTTGCCGTAGCCGCGCCGCCCGCCGCGCCAGACCCGGGCGACCTCGACACCCTGCCCCCGGAGGACCTGGGCGACCCGGTCCGCGTCCCAGCGTGCGCCCATCTCGCGCAGTCGGCTCTGCACCGATGCCAGGCGCTCCAACCCCGCACTCCTGGCACCGGCGGCCAACTCGGCATGGGCCGCGCGCTCCAGGGCGAGCAGCTCGTCGTAGGGCCGGGGGAGGGCGGCCCACTGCCGAGCGGCACCGACGAAGTGCTCGGCCGCTTCGTGCACCTCGCCTGCGGCTGCGGCCAGGATGCCGCGTCCGAGCGTCAGTGCGGCGGCGGGAGCGGGCGCCTCACGGGCCGAGGTGAGGCCGGCCTCGAGCTGGCGCACCAGCTCCTGGGCGTCACGGACCCGATCGGCTCGGACCAGTGCGTCCAGTCGGACCACCACGACGGCGCTCGCCCACAGCCACATGCCCTTCAGGACCACGGTGTCCAGGGCCGGCGCGGTCGCAGCGAGGGCTGCCTCGACCTCACCGTCGGCGAGCTGGAGCCGGCCCAACGCGGCAGCCGGCGAGAGCTGGCCGTCGGCCACGCCGCGGCGTACCGTCTCGTCGAGCACGCCCCGGAGCTCGCGCTGCGCGACGTGCCGGTCACCCGTCGTCAGCTCCAGCATGGCCATCGTGCAGCGACCCTCGAGTCGGGCTTCGGGGAGCGTCTCCTCGGCCTCGGCCAGGTGGCCGATGCGCTCGGCGAGCCCGTCCCATCTGCCGCCGAGCCAGTCGAGGTAGCAGCTGGTCAGCCGGGCCGAGTTCAACAGCCGGCGGTAGCCGGTGGCCTCCATCAGCGCGGCTGCCTCGTCGAGTCGCTCGCGTGCCTCGGCGTCCCGCCCCCAGGCGATGCCGACGTGCCCGGTGTTCATCAGCAACCGCGCGACCTGTCGCTGCTCGAACAGCGTGCCGTCCCGGGCCCGCAAGCTGTGGGCGGTGTCCCAGCTCTCCTGCCGGCCCAGCATGAGCAGCGCGCTGGCGCGGTCGACCTCCAGCCACAGTCGCTCCGACGGGTCGGTGACCTGCCCGATGATCCGTGCAGCACGCTCGAGCCACTCGAGGTGCCGCTCCGCGGACCAGACATGGCCGCGTGGCCACGCCAGCGAGATCATCGCCTTGGTCGCCATCTCGGGCTTGCCGCCGAGTCCGGCGAGGGCGCGCTCGATCTGCTCCGCAGCGGCGTCGAACTCCCCGAGCTGGAGCAGCAGGCGCCCCAGGAGCAGCCGCGTCTCGGCCGCGCCCTCCGTCTCGCGTGGCTCGTCCTCGAGCGCGGCGCGCAGCGTGGCGGTCACCCGGCCCCCGAGCTCGCCGAGCCCGGCGACGCCCCAGGCCGCGGCGTCCGCGAGCTTGTGCGTGAGTCTCGCACGTCGTTCGCCGGGACCGGATGACTCCTCCACCAGCTCGAGGAGGAGCACGACGGCGGCCCGGTCGTCCCCGGACTCCAGGGCCAGGTCGGCAGCGGCCTCGGCGGAGCGGCTCCACCCGACCGTGTCACCTGCCTCGCGGAAGTGCCGCACGAGCCGTGCCACCGGTGGGGTGGCGCCGTCCTGCAGCGCTGCGGCGGCGCGTTGGTGCAGGCGGCGACGTTCCGACACCGGCATCGCCTCCTCCACCGCCATCGACGCGAGGACGTGGCGGAACAGGAATCTGCCGGGCCGGGACTCGTGCAGCAGGCCCGCGTCGAGTGCTCGGGCGAGACCGGCACGGATCTCGTCGTCGTCCAGCTCGGCGACGTCGGCGAGCACCGCCTCGCTGGCCGGGTCGGCCAGGACGGCGGCGGCTTCCAGCGTGCGCCTGGTCACCGGGTCGAGCCGCTCGACCCGCTCGATCACCGAATCGCGCACCGTCGGTGGGACGTCCAGGTCCGCGATCGCTCGGCGCGCCCACTCGCCGTCGCGCCACATGATGTCGCCCCGGTCCTGCAGCAGGGCGAGGCTCTCCTGCAGGGCGAGGGGGACGCCGTCGGTGCGTTCCTGCAGATAGCTCATGAAGCTCGGCGAGACGTCCTGGGTGTCGAACATCGACAGCACCATCCGACGGGACGTGTCGAGGTCCAGCGGCTCCAGCGCGACCCGGAGGCTCGGAGTCTGCGGTGAGGCGCGTGCGGACAGGCGCAGGAGCGGGGAACCGGTCGGCACGTCCGACGGACGGTAGGTGATGAGGATGCGCCGGCCGCTGTCACGGCTGGCCGTGAGCATCACCAGCAGCTCCAGGGTCGAGGAGTCGGCCCAGTGGGCATCCTCGACGACCAGGATCTCGATACCGAGCGCCTCGATGAGTTCCGCAATGGCCCGAAAGAGCCGGTGCCGCACGGCTTTCGGGTCATCCAGCGGTTCGGGCGCCGGTGGCAACAGGTCTGCCCATTCCGGCAGCAGCGGCCGCAAGGCCCCCACCAGAGGGCTCGCCCGGAGACTGGTCAGCGGCTGGGTGTGCAGGGCGTCGACCACCGGCCCGAGGGGAAAGGGTTCGGTCAGCGGCGGGCACTCCACGCGCATGACCCGCCGACTCCGCAGGGCGGGCGCGCGGAGACACTCGTTCACCAGACTCGTCTTGCCGATGCCGGCGTCACCCTCGACCAGCACGAGCGCGGAGTCGTGCTCGAGCGCTTGCACGGTCGCGGCAAGCTCGCGTTCGCGTCCGACGAAGACACGCGCGTGCCTCCGGTGCGCGGCATCCACGGGACACGTCACCTCCGGCTGCGGACAGGCGGGCACGGGTACGCCGTAACTTACCGCGCTCCACACCGACCGGCGCGCAACAATTTTCCCGCGACCGGCTGCGGCCGAGGCCCGCGAGCACTCAGCGACTGATGGCCGCCACGTGGGCCTCGGTGACGCGTTGCAGGTCCTCCGGACTCAGCTCGAGGTCGAGCCCGCGGCGCCCGCCCGAGACCAGGATCGTCGGGTGGGACCGAGCCGAGGCGTCCAGCACGGTGGGAAGGGAGCGTTTCTGCCCGACGGGGCTGATCCCGCCGACCACGTAGCCGGTGCTGCGCTCGGCCTCCCGGGGGTCGGCCATGACGGCGCGCTTGGCACCGAGCGCGGCAGCCATCGCCTTGAGGTCGAGGCTGCGGTCGACGGGGACGATGCCGACGGCGAGGCGATGACTTCCCTGCCCCGTGTCGACCAGCAGGGTCTTGAACACCCGCGCGGCCTCGACCCCCAGGGCTCCCGCCGCCTCCAGGCCGAAGGACTCCGCTCTCGAGCGGGCCGGGTCGTGCTCGTAGGTGCGCACCTCGAAGCGCACGCCGGCCGCCTCCAGGGCCGTGGTCGCCGGTGTGCCCGTGCTGGTGCGACGGTGCCGGCGGGCCATGCCGCACAGGATACGACCGGTCCGGACCGACGCCACGCCGCCGCCCGACGTGCGCCACACCCCGTCGTGGGTCCGCGCGGACGGTACCTTGGGACCCGGTGGGCGGGTCTCGAGCGAAGGAGTGCCGATGAGGATCAGGCGTGCGCCGATCGGCGCCCTGGCCGTCGCGGCGCTGCTGCTCGCCGGCTGCTCGTCCGGTCCCGGCACGACCGATGCGGCGCCGACGTCCGCGTCGCCACCCGCCGGGTCGGCGCGCCCGACGGACGCGGTGGCCTCACCAGCGGTCACGTCCCCGACACCCACGCCGACACCGACCGCCCCGCCGGCCCAGGTCGCCGTCCGCCCGGGCGCGAGCGCGAAGATCAGCCCGGTGACCCCGATCCGGGTGACCAGTCGCGGGGGCCGGCTCCAGTCGGTCCGGGTCACCGACAAGGACGGGCACGTCGTCAACGGCCGGTTCAGTGACGGCCGGCACCGGTGGACCTCGCGGGGGGACCTCGACTACGGCACCCGCTATCGGGTCCGGGCCGTCGGGGTGAACGCCGACGGCCGCGCCACCCGCAGCACGACGCGGGTGACGACCGTGACGCCGGCCCACACCGCATACGCGCAGGTGGTGCCGGCACCCGAGATCGTCGGCGACCAGGTCGGCATCGGTCTGCCCCTCGGCGTGCAGTTCACCAAGCCGGTGAAGGACCGCAAGGCGGCGCTGGAGGCGTTGCACGTCACGACGAAGCCGGCCCAGCCGGGCGCGTGGCGCTGGATCGACGACCAACACGTCCACTACCGGCCGAAGCACTTCTGGAAGCCGGGCACGACCATCCACCTGTCCGCCGACGTCTTCGGCAAGGACCTGGGGGGCGGCGTCTACGGCGCCGCGGACAACTCGGCCACCTGGCACGTGCACGACGCCTGGGTGGCCAAGGCCAACGGCGCCACCAAGTCGATGACGGTCTACCACTCCGGCCGCAAGATCCGCACCCTGCCGATCTCGATGGGCAAGCCGGACATGCCCACCCACACCGGCATCCACGTGATCTCGTCCAAGCAGCAGGAGGTCATCATGGACTCCTGCACCTTCGGGGTCTGCGACGGTCCCCAGGCCTACAAGCTCAAGGAGTACTGGGCGCTGCGCATCTCCAACAGCGGCGAGTACGTCCACGAGAACCCGGCCTCGGTCGCCGAGCAGGGGGCGGTCAACGTGTCGCACGGCTGCATCAACTTGAGCCCCGACAACGCCCGCTGGTTCTACGCCCGGTTCGGCGTCGGCGATGTCGTCATGGTGAGGAACTCCGGCGGCGAACCGCTGCCCGTCTGGGACGTCTACGGCGACTGGTCGCTGTCGTGGGACCAGTACCGCAGCGGCGCCTGAGCGACCCGCAACCCCCCGGACACCCCGGTATGCCGTGTGGTTGGCTGGCGCGGTGCCCGTCGCCACCCGACTCCTCCCGCCGCTGATCGACGCGGGGGTCGCCGGCGCTGCCCTCGTCTGCGCGGTCGACGGCCGGGTCGTGCACGAGGAACAGGCCGGCCACCTCGCGACGTGGCGGACCGCCGACCAGCCGTTGCCCGACCGCGACCGGGAGCCGGTCACGAGGTCGACACTGTTCGACCTGGCCTCGGTGACCAAGCTCTACACGGCGGCGGTCGTGCTGCGGCTCGTGGACGACGGGGCGATCGCCCTGGACGATCCGGCCGCGCGGTACCTGCCCGGGCTCGCCGCCGGCGACGCCGTGACCCTGCGCCAGCTGCTGACCCACACCTCCGGGCTGCCGCCGGTGACGCCGTGGCAGACCTGGCCCGACGACGTCGACGCGTGTTGGGAACAGGTGCGGCGGACGCAGCGTGAGGCGCCGGTCGGGGTGCGTCACGCCTACTCGTGCGTCGGGTACCTGGTCACGACGCTCGTGCTGAGGGCGGTCACGGACACGGCGTTGCCGGAGCTGGTGGAGCGGTTCGTCACCGGGCCGCTGGGCCTGACCGACACGATGTTCCACCCGGGACCGGGGGACCGGCCCCGGTGCGCCGCCACCGAGGACGCGTCGTCGATCGGACGGGGCATGGTGCAGGGCGTCGTCCACGACGAGGCCAGCTGGAAGCTCGGGGGAGAGGGCGGCAACGCCGGCCTGTTCGCGACGGCCGACGACCTCCTGCGCTTCGGTGAGATGCTGCGCTGCGACGGGGAGGACCCGGCCACCGGGCGCCGCATCCTGTCGGCGCGGGCCGTGGGGGAGATGACCCGCCAGCAGCTGCCGGCCGGGATGGACGCCGAGTTCGGCCAGGGTGTCGGGCTGCGGCTCGGCAACCTGCGCCTCGGAGGACGGGCGAGCCACGCCAGCGTCGGGCACGCCGGGTTCACCGGGACGGCGCTGGTCATCGACCGTGACCGGGCGCGCACCACCGTCCTGCTGACCAACGCGGTGCACCCGGCCAGGGACCGGCTGGACGTCGCCCCGTGGCGGGTCGACCTGATCGGGCGGTTGCCCGGCACCCGGGTGCCGGGTGGCACGGCGAGCGTCCGGGACTGAGGCGGGCACCCGCCATACCGACCCGCGTGCGGGTCAGCACGTCGAGACGGACACACTGACGACATGGACCACGCTGCCCCCGACCCGACCTCGACCACCCTCTACCGCGGTGGCTTCGTCTACAGCCCGGTCGACCCCTTCGCCACCGCCATGCTGGTGCACGGCGAGCAGATCGCGTGGGTGGGTTCGGACGAGGCGGCCCGGACGCACGCCGACGCCGCCGACCACGTGGTCGAGTTGGACGGTGCACTGGTCACGCCGGCCTTCGTGGACGCGCACGTGCACACCTCGATGACGGGGCAGGGTCTCGACGGGGTCGACCTGTCGCAGACGTCGTCGCTGAGCGAGGCCCTGCGGCTGATCGAGACGGCGGCCCGGCACGGCAGGGGCCGGCCGATCTACGCGCACTCGTGGGACGAGACCGCCTGGCCGGAGCGGCGGCCGGTCACCCGGCAGGAGCTGGACCGCGCGACCTATGGCGGCGTCGTCTACATGCCGCGGGTGGACGCCCACTCGGCCACGGTCTCGACCGCCCTGGCCCATGCGGCGGACGCGGTGGGACGCGACGGCTGGGACGACACCGGGGTGGTGTTCCGGGACGCGCACCACGCGGTGCGGGACTCGTTCTACGCGGGGATCACCCCGGCCGACCGGCGGCACTACATCGACGTGGCCATGCGCGCGGCGGCGGAGGCGGGCGTCGGTCTCATCCACGAGATGGGCGCACCGCACATCGGCGCGCCGGACGACCTGGCCGACGTCGTCGCCGCGGGCGACCGCGGTGACGGCCCGCAGGTCGTGCCCTACTGGGGCGCGCTGGTGGACTCGGAGCAGGCGGCCCGCGAGGAGGGATCGCGCACCGGCGCGCGGGGGCTGGCCGGCGACCTGTGCGCGGACGGCTCGATCGGATCCCGGACCGCGCACCTGCGCGAGCCCTACCTGGACGGACCCGATCCGGCGCACCGGGGCACCGGCTACCTGACCGCCGACGAGGTGGCGGCCCACGTCGCGGCGTGCACCCTGGCCGGTCTGCAGGCGGGCTTCCACGTCATCGGTGACGCCGCTCTCGACACCGTCCTCGCCGGCCTGCGCGCGGCCGCGGAGCAGGTCGGGGCGGACCGGGTCCGGGCGGCCCGGCACCGTCTCGAGCACGTCGAGCTGGTCGACGACGCGGCGATCAAGACCCTGGTGGATCTCGGCGTGCACGCCAGCGTGCAACCGGTCTTCGAGGCGTGGTGGGGCGGCTCGGAGGGCATGTATGCGGCGCGGCTGGGTGCCGCGCGCAGCCTCGCCAGCAACCCCGTCGCCAGCATGGCGGCAGCCGGCGTCTCGCTCGCCCTCGGCTCGGACACCCCGGTGACGCCGTTCGCGCCCTGGGAGGCGGTGCGCGCCTGCATCGCCCACCACGCGCCCGAGCAGCGCATCTCGGCCCGGTCGGCCTTCCTCGCCCACACCCGGGGCGGATGGCGGGCCGCCGGCATCGACGACCGTGGCCACCTCGACCTCGGCCAGCCGGCGACCTTCGTCGTCTGGCAGGTGGGCGACCTGGTCGTGCAGGCGCCGGACGAGCGGATCCAGACGTGGAGCACCGACCCCCGGTCGGGCACGCCCGGGCTTCCCGACCTGTCCGAGGGCGCCGAGCTGCCGATCGCCCTGCGCACGGTCGTGCGCGGTCGCACCGTCTTCGATCGCCTCGACGGGTGACGACTGGCGGGAGGGATGACGGCCGCCATACCGGGGCGCCTCGGCGTGTCGCGTCACGACACGCCGAGGTTCACGAAAAAGCCTGCCCTCCGGTCGGTTTCGGCACCCCGCCGTGACCTGCACCTTTGCGTATCGTCGCAGGTCATCGGCCGGTTGACAGCGCATGTGCAGGGGGTATGTTTTGGCGAGTTGTCCGCTGTTCCTCCTCGGAGCCAGGCGGCACACGGACGGTAGAACCCGGGTCCAGGGCGGCTTGCGCGCGCAGCCGCCGTGCAACCAGATCCGCGGTGGCTGCCGCCCGTCTGCCGGCCCACCTCCCGGGATGCGGACGACGGGAGGGCCCGCGCGCTTAGTAGACAACAACGCTTGGTCGGCAGCCGGTCGGCCCGGCGTTGGTCCCAACGGCGGCGCGGGCCTTCTCGTGTCTTAACGTGGGAGCGTGTACCGCTACCTGCTCGCGATCGCGTCCGGGATCGCGATCTGGTTGGCGTTCCCCGGCCATGATCTCTGGCCGCTGGCGATCGTCGGTGTCGCGCTGTTGGCCCTGGCCACCCGCGGGGTCGGCGCGGGCAAGGGGTTCGTCCTCGGCCTGCTGAGCGGGCTGGCCGCCTTCGTGCCGCTGCTGTCCTGGTCCGGCATCTACGTCGGCAAGCTTCCCTGGTTTGCGCTCGCCACCGTGGAGGCGCTGTTCATCGCGGTGCTCGGGGCGGCGCAGGCGCTCGTGCAGGGCGGTCGGCCGCTCGTGCAGGGCGCCCGGCCGCTCGCTCCGCCGCACCGGGTGCACCCGTTCGCGGTGGCCCTGTTGTGGGTGGCGCAGGAGTGGCTGCGGTCGCGGCAGCCCTTCGGTGGCTTTCCCTGGGTGCGCTTGGCCTTCAGCCAGGCCGACTCGCCGTTGGTGCACCTGGCGGCCTGGGCGGGCGCGCCGTTGGTGACCTTCGCCGTGGCCCTGGCAGGTGGGCTCCTGGCCGTGGGGGTGGCCCGGATCGAGCGCCCGCGCTCGGGGGTGGCCGGTGGGGTGCACCGGGTGCTTCCCGCCGCGACGTCGGTGGCCGCGGCGGCGGCACTGGTCCTCCTGCCGGCGCTGATCCCGACGCCCACGGACGGGCCGAAGGCCGTGGTCATGGGCGTGCAGGGCAACGTGCCGACGGCCGGTCTCGACTTCAACGCCCAGCGACGCGCCGTGCTGGACAACCACGCGAGTCTCACCGAGGAGGCGGCCCGGCGCGTCGATGCCGGCGAGCTGCCGCACCCGGACCTCGTCGTCTGGCCGGAGAACTCCTCCGACATCGACCCGTTGCGCAACGCGGACGCGGCCACCGAGATCGCGCACGCGGTCGAGGACATCGGTGCGCCGGTCATCGTCGGTGCCGTGCTCGACGAGCCGGCCCCGAAGGTGTCCAACGCCAGCCTGCTCTACCGACCGGGGGAGGGCGTGGTGGACCGGTACGTCAAGCAACACCCGGTGCCGTTCGCCGAGTACATCCCCTACCGGTCCTTCTTCCGGCACTTCAGCGACAAGGTCGACCTGGTCTCGCGCGACTTCGCGGCCGGCGACAAGGTGGGGATCTTCCGGGTGCCGTCGAAGAGCGCGGGCACCATCGTGGCGGGTCCCACCATCTGCTTCGAGGTGGCCTACGACGGGCTGGTCCGTGACGCCGTCGACGACGGGGCCAATCTGCTGGTCGTGCAGACCAACAACGCCACCTTCGGGTACTCGGACGAGTCGGAACAGCAGCTGGCGATCTCGCGACTTCGGGCGGTCGAGCACGGCCGGTCGGTCGTCCACATCTCGACCGTCGGGGTGAGCGGTCTGATCACGCCGGACGGAACCGTGCACGAGACCAGCTCGTTGTTCACTCGAGCGCTGCTCACCGGACGGCTCCCGCTGCGGGACCAGATCACCTGGGCCGACCGGGTCGGGGACTGGCCGGAGGACATCGCCGCGGCCGCCGCCGTCCTGTGGGTTCTGGTCGCGATCGGACGGCGCCGGGCCGGTAGGGTGCAGCGACGCCCCGACCAGCACGGAACCCCGGAAGGGACCCAGCCCTCATGAGCTCGTCCGCCACGGAGCCCGCCGACGCGACCTCGGCGGGTCGGCGCGGGGTCGGTCAGGTCCTCGTGCTCGTGCCGACCTACAACGAGCGGGAGAATCTCCCGCGCATCGTCAGCCGCATCCGCACCGCCGCACCGGAGGCGGACGTGCTCGTGCTCGACGACAACTCCCCGGACGGGACCGGAGCGGTCGCGGACGACCTGGCCCGGGAGGACCGGCAGGTCCGGGTCCTCCACCGGCCGGGCAAGGAAGGTCTCGGCGCCGCCTACCTCGCCGGGTTCGGGTGGGGGCTGAGCCACGGCTACGACGTGCTGGTGGAGATCGACGCGGACGGGTCCCACCCGCCCGAGCGGCTGCCGGAGATGTTCGCGGCACTGCAGCACGCCGACGTGGTGATCGGGTCGCGCTGGGTGCGTGGCGGTTCGGTGGTCAACTGGCCGCTGCACCGGGAGGCCCTGAGCCGGGGCAGCAACCTCTACACCCGGGTGCTGCTCGGGATGCCGGTCCACGACGCCACGGCGGGATTCCGTGCCTACCGGGCGGGCGCGCTGCGCGCTCTCGGGCTCGGCGACGACACGGCGCAGGGCTACTTCTTCCAGGTCGACCTCACCTGGCGGGCGGTGCGCGCCGGCCTGACCATCGTGGAAGTGCCCATCACCTTCGTCGAGCGCGAGACGGGGGTGTCCAAGATGAGCCGGGACATCATCAAGGACTCCGCCGCCAGAGTGACCCGCCGGGGGATCGAGTACCGGCTGGGGCAACTGGCCGGCCTGCCCCGCATACTGCGACGGGAGCCGACGTGGCACCAGCTCGAGGACTGAACCCGCCGGGCGGACGAGTGCCACCCGGCGGCCAGGGACAGCCACGACCGTCACGTCGGGCACGGGCGTGGCTCGCGGTCCTGTTGCTCGTGCCGTTGGTCGAGATCGTCGTCGCCATCCTCGTCGGTCAGGCGATCGGTGGCTGGCTGACGTTCGTGCTGCTGCTGGCCCTCTCGCTGCTCGGGCTCGTGCTCGTCAAGCGCGAGGGGCGGCGCACCTGGGCCGCGCTCAACACCGCGCTGCGCAGTGGCGCCATGCCGGCCCGCGAGATCGCGGACGCGGTGCTGGTCCTGGTCGGTGGTGTGCTGTTGCTCACACCCGGCTTCCTGACCGCGGTCGTCGGGCTGTTGTTCCTGCTGCCGTTCACCCGGCCGGTGACCAGGCGCTGGCTCGAGCTCGCCGTCAGCAGGCGGCTGTTGCGCACCCCCGGCGTCCCGCCCAGCATGGGTGGGCCGAGCGGCCCCGGTGGCGCGTCCAGCGGCGGGCGGTCGCCGGGTCCGCAGCCCGGCGGTCAGGCGCCGGGGTCGAGTGGCAACACCCGCAAACCGCCACCGGACGACGACATCATCGAGGGCGAGATCCTCTGACCGCCTCCTGACGTGCACGTTCCGCGGATCCGTGGACTTCGCACGCCCCG
>CAYRLV010000002.1:0-2032 GCA_964425155.1 uncultured Ornithinicoccus sp.
TGGCCGTCGCCGGGTCTGCCGGCGTGCGCGACGTCATCCGCAATCTGGTGGCCGAGCTCGACCTCACCATGGGCCTCACCGGCTGCCGCACCATCGCCGAGATCCGCGACGCCACGGTGGTCGGCCGCTGAGCGGTGCGGTCAGGGGCGTGGTTCGCCGCGGTAGCTGCCGAAGGACCACAGGTTGCCCTCGGGGTCGGCGGCCGCGAACTCGTAGTTGCCGTAGTCCTGGGTCTCGGGCTCCCGGGTGATGGTCGCGCCGGCGGCCTTGGCCCGCGCGTACACCTCGTCGACATGGTCGGTGACCACGTAGCCGCCGAAGGTGCCCGGCTCGCGCGACCACTCGCCGCCCGGCTTGTGTGACCCGAGCATGATGCCGCCGCCCTCGGGCCAGTCGAGCTGGGCGTGTGCGACCTGTCCGTCGTCCTCGTAGACGGCGGTCCGCACGAAGCCGAACGCCGCCACGAGGAACTCGATCAACGCGGGGCAGTCACGCGCCTGCAGGGTCGGCCACACGGTCGGTGCTGGGGTCCGGTCATTGGTGTTCATGCCTCCGACTCTGCACCGTTCCGATGACCCCCCGCTTGGATGTTTCGGCGTTCCTCGGCGATCCAGGCGCTGGGTGACGTCCCGGCGAACTGCTGGAAGTCGCGCACCAGGTGCGACTGGTCGGAGAAACCGCACCTGTATGCCGTGTCCGCGAGTGACAACGCGCGCTCCGCTGACAGGGTCGCCGCGATCCGCTGCGTCGCGCGGTTGAAGCGCATCAACCGGCTGATCGCCTTGGGCCCGAGGCCCACCTCCCGACGGAACAAGGTGCTCAGCTGTCGACCACTCAGCGCGACGTGACGGGCGAGACCGTCCATCGACCCCGCACCCCCGTGCCGCCCCATCCAGGTCCAGGCTTCGGCCAGCTCGTCCCGTGGCCGGGCGGCGGTGCCAGCGCTCTCGACCCGGGCACGGACGTAGCGGCCGAGCAGTGCGAAGCGCGCCTCCCAGGTGGGTTCGTCGACCAGTCGGGCTCGCAGCTGTTCGCACGTCCGACCGAGGACGTCCGAGCCCTCGAGGGTGAGCGGCACGAGATCGCCGGCCGGCACGCCGAACAGGGCGCGCGACGCGAGCGGATGCACCGCGAGCTGGATCCCGCTCTCGCCGCTGGGCCGGACGACGTAGGCGGGCCGCGTGTGCAGGCCGGCGACGAGGATGTCGTTGCGATGCGCTCCTGGCCCGTGTGCGTGATCCAGGCTCTCGCCCGTCACGATGGGTTCGTCCAGGGAGAAGATGAAGGTCAGGTAGGGCGAGGGCAGCCCTCGGTGCAGGCCGGGCTGCTGCCCCTCCGAGTGGTAGCCGACGGTCGAGGCGACCGCTCCGGGCAGGAGCGGCCCCGCGCGGACGAACTCCGTCCGCCCTCCCGCGTCGGAAGCCATGCCCCCAGTATGACGGCACACCGGTGAGCGACGGACCTCACCGAGGCCAGCGGTCGATCAGATCACCACAGCCACGGCGCCGCGGGGTGCATCACCTGGGCCAGCCGGTCGAGCAGCTCTCGCCGGCGCGGCACGAGCACGACCTCGCTCTCGCCGAGACGGACGCCCCTGTCGAGCACGAGGTAGAGCGCCCGCAGGGTGTGCAGGCTGTTGGTGACCGGAGCAGGCACGGGACCCGGCGCACCCTGGGCCAGCAGGTCCGCGACCGGAGCCAGCCAGGCCACCACGTCGGCAGCCGCGAGGCGCGGGTCGGCCAGGACCTTCGCCACCGCATGGGCCAGCCGGTCGTCCTCCTGGTCCCGCCAGACCACGTCCGTCGGTGCCACCAGGCGAGCCGCCGCCAGGTCGAGCATCCGCCGCGGCGGCACCGTGGGGTGCCGGCCGAGGTCACCCAACAGGTCGGCACCGTGGGCGACCGCGTGCAGCCAACCCAGGTCGGGGTCGTGCCCGCGCAGGTCCTGCTCGGTGGCGTACCAGCCCTCGAAGGCGCACACCCACCCCTGGTCGCACACACCCCTCGACGCCACGATCACGTCGAGCACCAGC
>CAYRLV010000002.1:2132-6909 GCA_964425155.1 uncultured Ornithinicoccus sp.
CACCCACCCCTGGTCGCACACACCCCTCGACGCCACGATCACGTCGAGCACCAGCGGTGCGAACGTGCGCGCCTGGATGCGCTCGTCGTCGAGCTGGGCGGCCATCCGGTCGCCCAGCTCTGCCAGCTGGTCGTCCGGGACGACCCCGTCGTCGATCCAGGTGGCCAGCGTGGTGAAGCCGAGCTCATCCCGCACCTGTGGGTCGGACGACCCCAGCATGCCCACGAGCTCGTCCACGAGAGCGTCGAGGTCAGCACCCTTCGGAACTGCAAAACCGTTGTCACGCACCGCTGCCCAGTGAGTCATCGCGGACAGGCTATCGGACTGGTCAGCCGGCGCGACGCACCTCGACCGCCACGGCGTCTCGGAGGTCGCCGAGGCCGACACCCAGGCTGCGGAAGATGCCGGCGCCCGAATCGTCATCCACGCGCACCAGCCCGAGCAGCAGGTGTTCGGTGCCGATGTAGTTGTGCTTCAACGCGATCGCCTCGCGCAGCGCCAGCTCCAGGGCCTTCTTGGAGCCCTTGGCGAACTTGGGGTTACGCGTGGTCCGTGCCGAGGGCCCGGTGCGATCGTCCCCCAGGTTGTCGTCGATGTTCCGCAGCACCTCGTCGAGGTCGATGCCGATGGTGCGCAGTGCCTCCACGTCCTCGTCGTCCAGATGCACCGCCCGTGCACGCGGCTCCTCGGCAGCGACGAGAGCCTCGCGCAGCCTGTCGCGCGGCACGCCGAGAGCGTTCAGTGCCCGCGCGGCCACCGTCTCCGGTGACTCGGTGACCGCGAGCAGCAGGTGCCGCGGCTCCACCAGGTCGGCCCCGGACTCCCGCGCCAGGGCCTGCGCCCCGGTCACGCTGGTCCGCGCCGCTTTCGTGAACCGTTCGAACATCAGGCCTCCCGTCCTGGTCGCCGGCCGAGGCGTCCTCGGCCGGCGTGCTTCTTGTGGACCGCCTGGCGGCTGACCCCGAGGACCTCGGCGATCTCCTGCCAGGACCACCCGTTCGCTCGCGCCCGCGAGACCTGAGTGGCCTCGAGCTGCTCGAGCAGCCGACGCAGCGCGGCGACCGCACGCAACCCGGTCGCCGGGTCGCGGTCACCTGCGGCCGTGGCCAACTTCGTGGCGTTCGTCATAGCTGTCAACTTACGTTGACGTCGGTGTTGTGTCAACCTGCATTGACGAAACCGGGGAGCCGACAGGTTCGGTGGGCACACGGCATACCCTTGGCACTGGTCATCGGACCTGCGGACGCAGGACGAGTCCCCAGCGACGACGGAGTGTGACTGCCGCGGAAAGCCGCGGAAGATGGGAACGGCGATGAGACGGGCGGAGGAGCCGGGATCGCCCGAGCCCTCCTCCGCCGGGACCGGCAGGCCACCGGAGGTCAACAAGCAGGGCGTCGCCCTGATGAGCGCCGCCCACGTCGTGGACGACATCTACCAGGGCGCGGTCCCGGCGCTGCTGCCCTTCCTCGTGGCCGAGCGGCACTACACGTACGCCGCGGTGTCCGGGCTCACGCTGGCCGCCACCGTGCTCTCCTCGGTCGCGCAGCCGGCGTTCGGCTGGTGGACCGACCGCCGCCCCCGGCGCTGGCTGATCCCGGCGGGGATGCTGACCGCCGCCGTGGGCGTGGCGCTCTCCGGCCTGTTCGACAGCTACGCCGTGACCTGGCTGGTGATCGCGTTGTCCGGCCTCGGGATCGCAGCCTTCCACCCCGATGCGGCCCGCGCCGCCCGGCAGGCCTCGGGCAACAGCAACCGGGCGATGAGCATCTTTGCACTGGGCGGCAACGCCGGCTATGCGCTGGGTTCCCTGATCACCACGCCGATCCTGCTGCTCGCCGGCCTGCGCGGCACCGTGCTGCTCGTCGTGCCCGCGGTGGTGATGGCCGTCATCCTGGTGACCCGGCTCGGGCACGTCCTCGACGGCAAGGACGGTCAGCGGCGCGGCCGGCGGCTCCCCACGGGCGAGGACGACTGGCCGGCGTTCCTGCGCCTCACCGCCGTCGTCGTGCTGCGGTCGGTGGTGTTCTTCGGTATGGCGTCCTTCCTCGCCCTCTACTTCATCCACCACCTCGGGGTGTCGACCGGCGTGGGTGGGGCCGCGCTGACGCTGTTCCTGGTGTCCGGGGCGTTCGGCACCCTGCTGGGTGGCTGGGTGGCCGATCGCCGGGGCCGGCTGACCGCCATCCGGATCGGCTTCGGCCTGGCCGTGCCGGCGATGACCGGCCTGGTGCTGGCGCCCGAGCCGATCACCGCCGCACTCTGCGTCGTGGCCGCCGGGATCGCGATGTACATGCCGTTCAGCGTCTTCGTGGTGCTCGGCCAGGACTACCTGCCGCACCGGATCGGCACGGCGAGTGGGGTCACCGTCGGGCTGGCGGTGAGCGTGGGCGGCCTGTTCAGCCCGTTGCTGGGCTGGCTGGCCGACCACACCGAGCTGCGGGTCTCGCTCGCCGTGCTCATCGCGGTGCCTGCGATCGCACTCGCGCTGACGCGCGGGCTGCACGATCCGAGCAGCCCGCGCGTCAACTGATCGCCTACTTGACCTCGGAGCGCAGCAACCGCCAGACCCCCACGGCGAGTGGGAGGGCCACCCAGATCGCGACGGCGATCGCCAGGTTGGCCCAGGTGGTGGCGTTCACCCCGCCGCCGCCCTGATAGGGAGTGAGCGCGTAGTTCAGGTCGGCCCAGGGTTGCACGTGCTCGTGCAGCCAGGGCACCACGTTGGCCGCGATCGACCAGGCCGTGGGCAGTGCGAAGATCAGCACGATCGCCGCCGCCGAGCTCATGATCAGCATGCCGAAGCCGAATCCCTGCAGCAGCGCGATGACCTGGCCCATCGTGGCGTAGCCGATCTCGGTCCCGCTGAGGTTCCACTCCCCCGCCCCCTCGTGGAGCAGACCGGCGAGCAGGGTGCCGATCGCGCCGAAGGCGAAAGCGGTCAGCACGGCCCCGATCGCCGCAGCCAGGCTCGTGATCAACTTGGCGAACACCACGCGGGAACGCCGCGGCTCGAGGGTGAAGGTGACCAGCCCGGTGCGCTGGCTCCACTCACTGGTGACCAACAGGATGGCCAGCACCGGCAGCACGATCCCGGTCGGGATGTTCATCACGCCGAAGAACGTCGCGTAGTTCTGGTCCTTCGGGTCAGCGAAGATCAGCAGCCCCGCGGTGATCACCGCGGCCATGATGCCGATGGAGACGACGAGCCAGAAGCCGGCACGGGTGTCGACCAGCTTGCGCAGCTCGACCTTCACCAGCCGCGACATCGGCACGTTCGGCCGAGTCGTGTCGATCGTCGCCGGAGCGGCGAGGGAGATGGAGCTCATGCCGGAAGTCCTTCCAGGAGGGGGGCGTCGGCGGGTTGCTCGTCCCGCTGGGTCTCTGCGGTCAGTTGGAGGAACATCTCCTCCAACCCGGCGCCGTCGGCGACGCGGAGCTCCTCGAGGGCGACTCCCGCGGCGGCTGCAGCCCGGCCGACCAGGGCCGGGGCGGCCTCGGTGCGCACCCCACCGTCGCCGGACGATGTGGCCTCGATACCGGCGCGCCGCAGCGCGTCCTCCAACGCTCCCGGCTCGACCCCCTTCGCGAAGGTGCCGGCTCGCTGCAGCAGCTCGGCCTTGGTGCCCCTCGCGACGATGCGGCCACGGCCGATCACCAACAGCTCGTCGGCGATGACCTCGACCTCGTGCAGCAGGTGGGAGGAGAGCAGCACGGTGCCGCCCTCGTCCGCGTAGTCACGCAGCAAGCCACGCATCCAGTGGATCCCGGCGGGGTCGAGCCCGTTCGCGGGCTCGTCGAGGATGAGGATCTTGGGGTCCCCGAGCAGCGCGTGCGCGATGCCGAGCCGCTGCCGCATGCCCAGGGAATAGTCGCGGATGCGGCGACGGGACTCCACCTGGGTCAGGCTGACCCGCTCCAGCATCTCGTCGACCCGCCTGGTGGGCAGGCCCATGGTGAGGGCACCGAGACGCAGCACCTCGCGACCGGTGCGGCCGGCGTGCTGGGCGGACGCGTCCAGCAGGACGCCGACCTGCGTGCCCGGGTTCGGGATGTCGTGGTAGTGGCGTCCCCCGATGGTCGCCTCGCCCGACGTGGCCGGGGTGAGCCCGGCGATGATGCGCATGGTGGTGCTCTTGCCGGCGCCGTTGGGACCGAGGAACCCGGTCACGGCGCCGGGTCGGCACACGAAGGAGACGTCGTCGACGGCGCGGAAGCCGCCATACGTCTTGGTGAGTCGCTCGACACTGATCATGGCCGAAAGTCTTGCGGCACTGGGGTATTGCCCGCTATGAGGGACGCACCTGATTCTGGGGAGGGTGACTCAGGGTCACCCTGAGTCGGTCTCGGGGTCATCCCCGGGGCCGCAGGACACCTGCCGCCGCCCCACCACGGCCGAGACGCCGGCGACGACCAGGCCGGCCAGGGCGAGCAGCACACCCACACGGCTGGGCCAGGCGTAGCCGTAGCCCGCGGCGAGCACGAGGCTGCCGAGCCAGGCGCCGAGGGCGTTCGCGATGTTGAGGGTGGCGTGGTTCAGGGACGCAGCGAGCGCCTGGGCCTCACCGGCGACGTCCATCAGCCGGGTCTGCAACATCGGCACGAGCACGGAGGGGACCAGCCCGAGGAGGAACACGATGGCCACGGCACTGACCGGATGCCGGATCGCGAACCCGAAGACCCCGAGCACCACCGCCACGCCGACCAGGCACAGCATGATCCCGCGGAGCACGCCACCCTGGGCGACCCGGCCGGCGAGGAGCGCTCCGGTCGTCATACC
>CAYRLV010000002.1:7009-34066 GCA_964425155.1 uncultured Ornithinicoccus sp.
GCCAGCGCAGGACCGACGCGCGGCTCGCCCGGCGGCCGGGCGACCGTGGGGCCGGGGACGCCGGCAGGCAGACGACGTCGCAAGAAGGGCACTCCGGGTGAGGGGTGAGTGGGTGGGGCCGGACAATGGTGGCATGGTCTCGCCCTTCCGTACCGCCCTGGCCGCCGAGCCGATGGTGCTCGACGGCGGTCTGGCGACGCAGCTGGAGGCTTCCGGCCACGACCTGTCGGGCGATCTCTGGTCGGCGAGGCTGCTGGCCGACGATCCCGGCGCCCTGACCGCCGCGCACCTGGCATTCTTCGCCGCCGGCGCCCGAGTCGCCACCACCGCGACCTACCAGGCGAGCTTCGAGGGGTTTGCGGCCGCTGGGCTGGGCCGCGTCGAGGCCGACCGGCTGATGCGGCGCGGCGTGCAGGTGGCCGACGACGCCCGCCGCCGGGCCGCGACGGATCTGCCCTTGTTCGTGGCCGCCTCGGTCGGCCCGTATGGCGCGACCCTCGCCGACGGCTCGGAGTACACCGGCGACTACGGCCTGGACGTGACCGAGCTGAGGCGCTTCCATCGGCCACGCCTGGAGCTGCTGGCCGAGGCCGGGGCGGACGTGCTCGCCATCGAGACCATCCCGTGCCTGGCCGAGGTGGAGGCGCTGCTGCTCGAGCTCGACCGGCTGGACGGGGTCGAGGCCTGGCTCTCGCTCTCCTGCGCGGGGGGCCGCACCCGACGTGGCGAGGACCCACGCCTTGCCTGGTCGATGGCGAGGGACGTGGCCGGCGTCGTGGCGGTGGGCATCAACTGCACCGCACCGCAGGAGGTCGCCGCCCTGATCCCCGCAGCCCGTTCGTCGGAGCGGCCGGTCATCGTCTACCCCAACAGCGGCGAGCGATGGGACGCCGTCCGCCGGACGTGGACCGGTGACCCGACGTTCCGCCGAAGCGACGTGGCGGGGTGGCTCGCGGCCGGAGCCTCTGCGGTGGGCGGGTGCTGCCGCGTGTCCCCCGACCAGATCTGTCAGGTCGCCAACGTTCTGGGCCGCTGACCAGACCTTCTACCATCCGGTCATGGCCCTCCGCGAGATCACCGTCCCGGTCGACCTGTGCGACTCCCGCGGCCGGCTCAACCCCGCCGCGGTCGGCTGGACCCGCACTCCCCTGCACCGTTCCAACCTCCGCGGCTGGGGTCGCACCAAGCGCTGGGAGCACTGGGGGGTCATCACGACCAGCCACGTGGTGGGGCTGACCGTGTCGTCGTTGGACTACGCAGGCGTGCACGGCATCTACGTCCTCGACCGCGCGACCGGACTCGAGACCCGTCGCGACGTCGTTGCCCCGTTCGCGCGCGGCACGCAGTTGCCCGAGTACTCCGCCGGTGGACCGGTGCGCGCCGCGGCGGGTGGTCTGCTCATCAGCACCGACGACTCGCTGCAGGGCACCCGGCTGCACGCGCGCGCCGACGACGTCCAGGTCGACCTGGTGGTCGAGCGACCCGAAGATCACGAGTCGCTCGGCGTTGTCGTGCCCTGGTCGGAGCAGCGGTTCCAGTACACCGTGAAGGACGTCGCGCGCCGCGCGTCCGGCCGGATCGTCGTCGGCGGACGCGAGCACCGCGTGGACCGGGAGAACTCGTGGGCGGTGCTCGACCACGGCCGTGGCCGGTGGCCCTACTCGGTGACGTGGAACTGGGGGGCCGGCAGCGGCGTCGTCGACGGCACGGTCGTCGGGCTGCAGCTCGGCGGGCAGTGGACCGACGGGACCGGCGCCACGGAGAATGCTCTCGTCGTCGACGGGAGGGTGCACTATCTCGACGACCTCCTCGACTGGGACTACGACACACGAGTCGCTGTGCGACCGTGGCGAATTCGTGGGCAACACGTCGATGTCACCCTCCAGCCGTTCCACCAACGGGTCGCGACGACCAACCTCGGTGTCGTCGCCTCGCACACCCGCCAGTCGTTCGGCCACTGGAGCGGCCACGTCGTCATCGAAGGCCGTGAGCAGTCGGTCGACGGGCTGGTGGGTTGGGCGGAGGAGGCTCGGCAACGGTGGTGACAAACCGTTTGAGCCGGGCGAGTGTCCCCGCGAGACTGCGGTCATGACGCCCGCCTCCGCGCCCTCGACGCCGACGGTCGACTACCGCCACACCTCGCTGCGCCCTGCCTGGGACACGATCCCGGCTCGGATCCGGAGCGCGATCGGCGAGGCCGTCGGGGCACCCATCGCCAACGCCGCTCCCCCGGTCTCGACCGGGTTCACCGGAGCGTATGCGGGGCAGGTCACCCTCGCGACCGGTCGCGTCGTCTTCGTCAAGGCCTCCGGCCCGGACAGCGACCACGTGCTCGGCGCGCTCGCGCAGGAGGCGAGGGTCCTTGCCAGGCTGCCGGACGGCATACCAGCACCGTCGCTCGTGGCGCACGGCGACGCGGGTGGCTGGCGCTTTCTCGTCCTCGACGTGGTCGAGGGACACTTGCCGGGGATGCCGTGGACCCCGGACGACCTGACTTCGGTCCACGAGGCGTGCGTGGCGGTCGCCCGTCACGGGACCCCTGCGCCAGTCGGCCTGACCGAGGAGACGTTCGCCGCAGGCATCGCGGGCGACGCACGGATCGCGGAGACGGCCAGCTTGGTCGAGTCCGGCGAGTTCGTCGCACCTCCAGGCCTTCCCGCGTGGTTCGACCGCCGTGGCGGTGAGATCGCCAGGCTCTCTCGCGCCGCGGAGCAGTTGCCGGGGGGCTCGCTGGTGCACAGCGACCTGCGTCCGGACAACCTGCTGGTCGGCCCGTCCGGACGAGCGACGCTGCTCGACTGGAACTGGGTCTGCACCGGGCCGGCGTGGCTCGATTTCGTCGGCCTGCTGCCCATCGCACGCTGGCAGGGGTTGGATGTCGACGCATGGGTCTCCAGCTCGCCCTTGGTCTCGCGGGCCGACCCCGACGCGATCGACGCCCTGCTGGCCTCCATCGCCGTCTACATGCTCTCCAGCCTGGACGTGCCGCCTCCTCCCGGGTGCACCCCCGAGATGCGGCGGCACCAGCGGCTCATGGCGCAGGCGTTCCTGGAGTGGCTCGGCCACCGACGCGGCTGGGCCGGCTGACCCTCCACCCCTGTTGCGGCGTGATGGCCCGTCGAGGGGCCGATCACGCCGCAACAAGCGGGATCAGGCGTCCTCACCGTCCAGCACCCGCTGGACGAACCGAGCAGAGCGCTCACGCAACCCCGCGACGCGGCGCCGGATCAGTTCGTCGGCAGCCCACGGATCGTCGCTGTGCAACTCGGCACGGGTCGGGGCGCGGCGGGCGTGAGCGGAACAACCGAAGTCGGTGCAGATGAGCGTGCCCACCGAGTCGCCGCGCCGCCCCCGCGGCCCGGCCCGTCGGGCGACGTAGAGCGTCACGTCGGCCTCGACGACCACGTCCTCGCACCAGGCACAGACCTTCCTGCGCCGTCGGCCGTCCCGCGACTCGGTGGAACGCAACAGCAGTCCGACCGGCGCCTCGTCGACCTCGACGACCGCGTAAGCGGCGAGTGGTTGTTTCGGGTCGCGCCACCCGAGGACCTCGCAGGCGTCCCAGTCGATCGTGGACAGGTCGGGCAGGACGGCCCTGGTGGCCTCACGGCGCGAGGCGTTGACGAAGGAGGAGCGGATCTGCTTGTCGGTCAAGGGAATCATCGTTGCAGCTTTCTGGCTCGTCACGGAGCAGCCGCCTCCGCGCGAGCGCGCAGCCGTCTCGCGGACAGGGACGGCCAGCCGAACGCGGCGTGGAGGTCTGGCGGCGGGGTAGTCGACGTACCCCGGTGTCGCCGGCGATGGGGCGACACGGATTCGGGCAGGTCGGCAGGAAGGCTCGTCAGCGGCCTGAGCAGGCCGCTGCGGCCACCTCGCTCCCCGCGGTCGTGCCAGGCACCCGCTCGCTCCCGTCCCTGATTCGGTCACTCTGGGCCACCGGTCGGCTCTCGCACGGATCGATGGCTCGGCGGCCAGTCTGTCACACCTCGACCGCACCAGGTGTTGCGGCGGGGACGGCCGCTCAAGGGGCCGTTCCCGCCGCAACAAGCGGGGAGTCAGGGGACCACGGTCGCCGGGGGAGCCGGCAGGAGGAGGCGGCGCTCGCCATACGTCCACGCGGTGGAGGTCAACAGGTAGAGCGCACCGGCGAGCGGCAGGAACGTGGCCACGACGAGGGTGCCGAAGGAGAGCAGCGGGCCGACCTTGGCCAGCACGCCTGGAAGGCCTTCTGCCGCTGCCGCGTTCGCCGTCGCGGTGCGCCGCACGTGCCGGTAGGTCAGGTAAGCCACCACCCCGATCACCAGGTAGACACCGCCGAACACGGCGAGCTGGCCCGCCCCGACGGCGAGCAGGTGGCTGCCCAGCGGCACCCCCAGCAGCGTCTGGTCCAGCAGGAAGTTGGCTTGGGCCCCGATCACCGGCGCGGTGCACAGCCGGTACATCACGGTGAAGAAGGGTGCTTGGACCAGCCGCGGCAGGCAGCCGGCCAGTGGTGACACGCCTTCCCGCCGGTAGAGCTCCGCGACGGCTTGCTGCAGGCGCGCGGGGTCGGACCGGTGTCGTTGCTGCAGCTTCGCGACGTCGGGGGCGAGGCGTGCGCGCTGCCCCTCGCCACGGAAGGCGGCGCGGGTCAGAGGCACCAACGCGGCGCGCACGAGCAGCGTGAAGACGACCACGGAGAGCGCGGTCGGCAACACGTGCGACAGCGTCTCGACCGCCCGGTAGGCGAGGGAGACGAGGGGATCGAGCAGGGACAGGACGGACATGGGGGACCTCCGGGGTCACGACGGGCAGGGGTGTCGTGGGAGGCGAGTGGACGACCGGTATGGCGGGTGGCTCAGCAGCCGGGCGCCGCGACGAGGACATCCCCTCGCCGAGCGCAGGTGGGCGCCCTCGGGCGGGTGCGTCCCCGGGCGTCCGGGTCACGCTGCGAGACGACCGCCACGCGTCGGGCGCGCTGCCGGAGTGCGGCGCCCTCGGCCCGGTGCCTGAGCAGGCAGCGCGAGCCGGTCAACGCGGCCACGGCGACGAGCAGGGCGAATCCGACGACCACGGCGGCTACGGACACCCAGGTGACCGAGGGCGGGCTCGCCGGTGACGTCCCGCCGCCCAGGAGGAGGAACCACCAGGTGGCGAGTGCGGACGCCATACCGACGAACGGGCGCATGGCGGGATCCTATCGACTTGTTGCGGCGTGAACGGCCCGTCGAGTGGCCGCTCACGCCGCACCTACCGGGTGGGGCGGTGGCCGAACCGCTCCAGCAGGTCGGCCCGGTGCGCGTAGGTGACCTGCCACCCGATCGGCACCAGACACAGCCAGGCCAACACCCGGTCGTCGAGCGGACCGGCCGCAGCCGCGAGCGCCAGCGGGAGGAGCGTCGTCGGCAACGCCACGCCGAGCAGCCAGACTCGCGGAGCACGTCCGAGCAGACCCGAGATCCCCGAGACGGCGAAGTTGAGCGCCAGTCCCCCGCACAGCACCCAGCGCATCACCGTGCCGAGACGGTGGTCCGGCGCGGCAGCCATGGCACCGAAGCCGGCCGCAAACATCAGGATGCCCAGCGTGGCGAACCAGTGCATCGGCAGGCCGAACCGGGGCGAGACGGTGGCCAGTCGGGTGTGCGGCGCCGCGTCGAAACCATAGGAGAAGGTGAGCGACCACAACCCGACGAGGCAGCCGAAGCCCACCAGCACGATCGTGACGAACGACGCGGTCCAGTCGTGTTCCGCCGCCGCAGCGACCAGCTGCGTCACCGCCTCGCCGAACACGATGATCAGGAAGACCCCCAACCGTTCCTGGAGGTGCGCCCGGTCGACCTCCACCATGGTGAGCTGCTGACCGATCCACCGAGAACGCCGGCGTCGTTCCCGCCCTCGCCGACCCGCCCGCTCCTCGCGAGCCAGGTGGTCGACCGACACCTGCTCCCCCCGGGTCACGACCAGGACGAGGTCACCGACCAGAGCCGCGGCCCACAGCACGTACTTCCACGGCACCGGCACCCACAGTGACGCCACCCACGGCAGGCTGAACCCCCCGAACTGCAGGAGCGGCCACGAGGCGAGCACCCGCCCGGTGCGCCACGCCTCCCGTCCGATCAGGCCCCGGGTGAGGAAGAAGGCCACGGCGAACAGATTGGCCCGCTCCTCGTGGTGCGCAGGCGCCGTCGCCGCCATGACGGCGACGAGGACCATCGCGATCAGGACGGTGCGGGTGCGCGTACGCGCGCCCGCCACGTCGGCGTACAGCACCACGCTGACCCAGGTCATCCAGATCGCGCCGTAGATCAGCACGAACAGGCCCAGTCCCGCCAACGACTCGTCGGCGTGCAGGTCATGGCTGAGCAGCGCGATGCCTGCGATGACGACGAGGTCGAAGAACAGCTCCAGCCAGCCGACCCGCTCCTGCAACCGCTCGCGCAGCCCGTCCGGCATCGGCTCGACTGGCTCCTGCCCGCTCATCGCCCGCCCTCCCAGCGGCCGGGCACGGTCCCGACCACCTGCTCCGACGCGCGCACCCGCCCAGTCTCCGCCGCCGGCGGCCGGACTGTCACGGCGACACGTCGCCAATTCCGGCCCCATGGCCGTATCTGCGGTGCGGTCGCCGGGGTGACTGGCGTAACGTCGGCAGCACACGTCATACCCGGCTCTCGAGGAGTTCCATGTCCACCGCGCTGTCCGCCGACCAGATCCAGCAGCTCCGGAAGGAGTTCGAGGCGGATCCCCACCTGCGGGTGATGCAGAACGCCGTGACCCAGACCCGCGTCCAGGACATCGCCCTCGACCGCGCCGTCGTCACGTCGATCGACCCCACGATGTCCAACCTGCTGGACGACTGGAAGGTCACCAACCAGAAGAAGAGCGGCCGGTGCTGGCTGTTCGCCGGTCTCAACCTGCTGCGCTCGCAGGCGGCGAAGAAGCTGAACGTCAAGGACTTCGAGTTCTCCCAGAACTACCTGCTGTTCTGGGACAAGCTGGAGAAGGCCAACTACTTCCTCGAGGCGATGATCGACACGTCCGACCGCGACGTCGACGACCGCACCGTGGCGCACCTGCTCTCCGACCCGATCGGCGACGGCGGCCAGTGGAACATGTTCATCGCGCTGGTGCGCAAGCACGGGCTGGTGCCCAAGTCCGCGATGCCCGAGACGCAGAGCTCGTCCGAGACCCACGCGATGAACACGAACCTCGAGTCACTGCTGCGCCAGGGCGCGCGTGACCTGCGGGCGATGGCCGGTGAGGGCGCCGAGGCGCAGCGCGCCCGCAAGGACGAGCTGCTCGCCGGTCTGCACCGGCTGCTGGCCATCCACCTGGGCACGCCGCCGGAGTCGTTCCTGTGGCAGTGGAAGGACAAGGACGACGCGTTCCACCGCGACGGCTGGATGACGCCGCAGGAGTTCGCGAAGAAGTATGTCGTGCTGCCCGTCGACGACTTCGTCTGCCTCGTGCACGACCCGCGGGAGAGCAGCCCGACCGGCAAGGTGTTCACCGTCGAGTACCTCGGCAACGTCGTCGGCGCGCCGCAGGTCACCTACCTCAACGTCGACATCGACCTGATCAAGCGGCTCACGATGGAGACGATCGTGGCGGGTGAGCCGGTCTGGTTCGGCTGCGACACCGGCAAGATGTCCCACGGGGACCTCGGCATCTGGGACGCGGCGCTCTACGACTACGGCTCGGTCTACGGCACCGAGTTCACCCTCGACAAGGCCGACCGGCTGCTGCACGGCGACTCGCTGATGACCCACGCCATGCTGTTCACCGGGGTGGACGTCGTGGACGGTCAGCCGCGCAAGTGGCGGGTCGAGAACAGCTGGGGCGACGAGAAGGCCGACTCCGGGTTCTTCACGATGAACGACTCCTGGTTCGCCGAGCACGTCTTCGAGGTCGCGGTGCGCCGCGACGCCCTGCCGAAGGAGCTGCAGGCGGCCCTGGACGCCGAGCCCATCGTGCTGCCTGCCTGGGACCCGATGGGTGCCCTGGCCGGCTGATCGGCCCCGTCGCCACCCACGGCCTCCTTCCGCCAACCGGCGGAGGGAGGCCGTTACGGTGAGCAGATGCCTTTCGGATCGAGACGAGTGGGACGCGGGATCGTCGGTGCCATGCGCCGGGCGGCGAGGCGGTCGATCAAGCAGCAGCAGGCCGAGCAACGGCGCGCGAAGCGCCAGCACGGGGGCGGTGACCGGCAGGGGGACGACTCCCCCGGTCACAGACCCGGGGCCGGCGGCCCGCCCGGCAGCGCCCGCCCCGACTACCCGGGTGACTTCACCGGCACACCCGAGGTCGACTACGCGCCACACCCCGACGGCGTGGCGGATCCCGGCGAGATCGTCTGGACCTGGGTCCCCTACGAGGAGGACCACGCCCAGGGCAAGGACCGGCCGGTGCTGGTCATCGGTCGGGACGGCGAGTGGCTGCTGGCGCTGCAGCTGACCAGCAAGGACCACGACCGCGACGAGGAGCAGGAGCGACGGGCCGGGCGGCTGTGGATGGACATCGGCTCGGGCGACTGGGATCGCGAGGGGCGGCCCAGCGAGGTGCGGCTCAACCGGATCCTGCGGGTGGATCCCGCGTCGGTCCGCCGGATCGGCGCCGTCCTGGACCAGGAGCGCTTCCACCAGGTGGCCGCCGCGGTGAGGGCAGGCTGACGCCCGGCGAGTCGCCCGCGGACCCTCGTCCAGGGTCTGAGATCTCAGACGCAATCCCGCTGCCACCCCCTGTCGGGGACCGGTCCCAAGGCGGTGTCATGGCTCCCATGTCCTCGACCCAGTCCCGCGTGAACCACGACCCCAGGCACGATCTGCCGACCGACACCCCTCCCCGCACCCTGCGCGTGGAGCGCCGCTCGATCGACGTCGTGCCGGACGACGAGCGGCACGGATCCCCGTGGAGCCAGTTCACCCTCTGGTTCGGCGCCAACATGCAGATCACCGCCATCGTCGACGGGGCGCTCGCCGTCGTCTTCGGAGCCGACGCGCTGTGGGCGATCCTCGGCCTGTTCATCGGCAACGTCCTGGGTGGGGCGGTGATGGCGCTGCACTCGGCCCAGGGGCCGAGACTGGGCCTGCCCCAGATGATCTCGAGCCGGGCCCAGTTCGGCGTCTACGGCGCCGTGGTCCCGCTCGTGCTGGTGATCCTGCTCTACCTCGGGTTCGCGGCCACCGGAGCGGTGCTCGCCGGGCAGGCGGTCAACGCCCTGTTGCACGTCGACGCCGCGTGGGTGGGCATCCTCATCTTCGGCGCGCTGACCGCGCTGATCGCCACGCTGGGCTATCGCCTGATCCACGTCATCGGCCGCGTCTCCACCGTGGTGGGCACGATCGGCTTCGTCTACCTGGCGATCCGGCTGTTCACGACGCACGACGTCGGCAGCGCGGTGAACGTGAAACCGTTCGCCCTGGCGACCTTCCTGCTGGCCATCTCACTCGGCGCCGGCTGGCAGCTCACCTATGGCCCCTACGTGGCCGACTACTCCCGCTACCTGCCACGGTCGACGACGGAGGGCAAGGTCTTCACCACCACGTGGCTGGGCAGCGTCATCGGCTCGCAGTGGTCCATGACCTTCGGGGCACTCGTCGCGGCCGTTGCCGGGGACGAGTTCCTGAGCGACCAGGTCGAGTGGATCGGTGGTCTGGCCGGTCCCGCCGTGCTCGCCCTCCTCGTCTACCTGGTGATCCTCGTCGGCAAGCTGACCGTCAACTGCCTCAACGCCTACGGCGGGTTCATGTCGTCGGTGACGACCGTGACCGCTTTCACTGGCGGACGCGGCATCTCGCCCCGCCGACGGTCCGTCCTGATCACCCTCTTCGTGACCGTGTCGGTGCTGATCGCGCTGCTCGCCACGCAGGACTTCCTCGACAACTTCAAGAACTTCGTGCTGACCCTGCTCATGGTCTTCACGCCCTGGAGCGCGATCAACCTCACCGACTACTACCTGATCTCCAAGGAGCGCGTCGATGTCCCCGCGCTCTATGACCCGAAGGGTCGGTATGGCGGGTGGAACGTCGGCGCGCTGGTCGCCTACGCGGTCGGCATCGTCGCGCAGATCCCGTTCCTGGCGCAGACCCTCTACACCGGGCCGATCACCAAGGCGCTCGACGGCGCCGACATCTCGTGGATCGTCGGGCTGGTCGTGACGGTCGTCGTCTACCTGCCGATCGCACGTCGCACGACCAACCCGCCGGACCGGATGATCTATCCGCCCGACGTGGATGCCGCGGAGCGCCCGACGCTCCAGACGGGCCGAGGCAGGTGACCACGAACGGCGCAGTTCGCGACGAGCGGCACATGTCTACCTGTGCCGCTCGTCCGAAACTGTGTCGTTCGTCGGTCGTGGCCACCCTGCGGTCAGAGTCGGATGCGGAGCACCTGACCGTCACCGGCCGTGCTGCTGCCGGTCGTCACGTACGCGGCGCAGCCGTGCAACGCGATGCCGTAGGGGGCGTCCAGGCCACCGACGACGGTGCGAGGAGTCCCGCCGTGCCGTGGGATCCGCACGACCGAGCCGATCGGCGGGCCGAGCAGCCCGTTCGTGGCGATCTCGACGGCATACAGCGAGCCGTTCCGCGCGAACGCCAGGTCGGTCACGTTGGTGAGCCCCGTCGCGTATGGCGTGGGGGCGTGTCCCGGGACCACGCGCCAGATCGTGGAGCCGCCCACCGGGAAGGGGAAGCCGGTGAGTTGGCTGACGTACCAAGCGCCGTCCGGTCCGCGGATCGCCGACGTCGGCACCGCCTGCATCGGGATGGTCACGCCGGGCGGCGCCCCCGGCGGCGAGGCCGGCGTGTCGGGGAAGACGGCCAAGGTGTGGAAGCGGCCACGGTGGTTGGCCACGACCACGTCGTTGCCGCCGGCGTCGGCGATCACGTAGCGCGACCCCTGACGTGCGACCGACACGGGATTCGTGTCGAGTTCGCCGCCGTCCGGGTTGTGCCGCGCCTCGTTGGCCGCCACGTCGGCCACGATCCGCCAGCTGCGGTGGTGGTGCCGCCAGTAGCGGTTCCCGTGGTGCCCGCGCGACTTGAACCGCCCCTCGATGACGGTGCCGAGCGCCTGCCCGCGCCGGGGCAGCATGCTGTCCCGCGCGGCGGGTGGGGCGCCGAGACCCATGCTGATGGCGAAGCGGTGACGACCGGTCAGCACGATGTCGTCCGGTCCCGAGGCCTGCGAACCGTCCCGGTCCGCGAGCGAGGGCAGCCTGGTGAGCACCCGATGCTGGTGGCCCCAGCGGATCCTCGTGATCGCGCCCGTGTTGCCGTAACAGACCTCGCTGCCTTCCGACCCGATGAAGCAGGGGCCCTGGTTTCCGCTCGAGGAGCCTCCGACGCCCGCCTCCGCGACGTAGAGGGCACCGTGGCTGTAGGTCAGTTGTCTCGGGTTGTTCAGGCCGGACGCCACCACCTCGATCCGCCCGTGGGACCGGTGCTGGGGCGGTGCCGCCCCAGCCGGTGCCATCCCCATGACGCCGGCGAGCGCGAACGCTCCGCCGACGGCCCCCAGGCGCACAGATGCACGGCGTGCGGCCATCGTGGACCTTCTCTCTCAGGTGCTTCAGCACTTCAGAGTTGCACCGGCCGAACGGCCGCGCCGGGAAACACGAAATCCGTTGTGCCGGATCTGAGACGGCGGACCTGCCCGCTGTCGACTACTCCTTGACGGCGCCCGAGAGCATGCCCTCGATGAAGCGGCGTTGGAGCGCGATGTAGACGATGACGACCGGCAGCGCCACCAGCACCGCGGCCGCGGCGAGCAAGGAGATCTCCGAGGAGTGCTGGCCCTGGAAGAAGACCAGGCCGAGCGGCACGGTCCGGCGCGCCTCGGAGGTCACCATGACCAGGGCGAGGAGGAACTCGTTCCAGGTCCACATGAAGGTGATGACGATCATGGTGGTGATGGCCGGGCGACCCACCGGCACCAGCACCCGCCACAGTGTGGTCCAGCTCGAGCAGCCGTCGATGCGCGCCTGCTCGACCATGGTGCGCGAGGAGCTGCGGAAGTAGGCCCGCATCCAGAAGGTGCCGAACGCGACGGACTGTGCGGTCTGCGGCAGGATCAGCGCCCAGTAGGTGTCGGTCAGACCGGCCCCCCGCAGGTCGTAGTAGAGCGGGATGACCAGGGCCTCCTCGGGCAGGGTGAGCCCGATCAGGAAGACGTAGAAGAGCACCGACGACCCGGGGAAGCGCATGGTGCCGAACGCGTACGCCGCCAGCGTGGACAGCACCGCGGCGGCCACCACCACGACCACCGTCACGAGGACCGACGACCGCAGGTAACTGCCGAAATGGCCCCGGTGCCAGGCGTCGACGAAGTTGCTCCAGTGCAGACCGTCCGGCAGTGAGAACCCGGTGTTGAGCGACGCCTGGCTCGAGAATGCCGTCGACAGGATGCCGAGGACCGGCACGAGCGCGATGATGCTGAACGCCACCAGGATCGCGTAGGTGACCACCTTGTCGGTGCGTGAGGTGATCACTCGCGTCCCTCGATCAGCCGGGACACGACCACGGTCACCACGAAGATGAGGATGGCGAGCGCGATGCCGATCGCCGCGCCGGCGCCGACCTGCCCCACCTCGAACGCCCGGTGATAGACCTCGTATGCGGGGACGCTCGTCGCGTTCCCCGGCCCGCCCCCGGTGGTCACGTAGATGAGGTCGAAGTTGCGCAGGCCGGCGACGATCGTCAGCGTGGCGGCCACGGCGATCTGCGGACGCAGCTCGGGCAGGGTGACCGCGAAGAACTCGCGCACCGCACCTGCTCCGTCCAGCCGGGCGGCCTCGTAGAGCTCGCGCGGGATGCGCTGGCAGCCGGCGAGGAAGAGCACCATGCACAGGCCGAACTCGACCCAGGTGCCGACGATGCCGACCGCGGGCAGGGCGAAGGTGAAGTCACCCAGCCAGGGCCTGGTGAGCGCGCCGAGGCCGAGGGCCGACAGCCCGGAGTTGAACAGCCCGTCCGGGGCGAAGATCCACCGCCAGGCCAGCGCGACCACGACCATGGCGAGGACCTGCGGCAGGAAGAGCACGGTGCGGAAGACCGTCATACCGCGGATTCGCATGCGGGACAGGGCCGCAGCGATGACCAGCCCGATCACGATGGGAAGCAGGGCATAGAAGATCAACAGGATGAGCGCATGCACGAACGGCCCACGGAGCGTGGGATCGGTGAACAGGGCGGTGTAGTTGTCCAGCCCCACCCAGGTCGCCGGCGTCAACCCGTCCCAGTTGAACAGCGAGTACCAGATCGACTGGAAGAAGGGCACCAGCACGAAGACGGTGAAGACGGCCAGGGCGGGCAGGAGGTACAGGTAGCCCACCGCACGTGGCTCGCCCGGGGCACGGCGGGCGTACCGGCTGCGCAGCCGCGCCAGCGTGGTCCGCGAGGGGACCTCCTGCCGGGGCTGCGTCTCGCGGACCAGCTGGGTCATTCGACCGGCCTACTTCTGGTGGAACTTCTCGTAGTCGGCCTGCAGGGTCTGGGTGAACTCCTGGGGCGTGCTCTGCCCACCGATCAGGCTCTGCAGGGCCGCGGTGATGGTGTCGTAGAAGGTCGGGGTGGAGTAGTCGAGGTAGGGCACCAGGCCGTCGACGTCGCTGACCTTGGTCCACCCGTCCACCATCTGGCCCTCCACGCTGTCCGGCTTCAGGGACTCGGCGGCCTTGCCCGGGACCGCCGGCAGGTTGCCCGTCTCGGTCATGACGTCGGCGGCGTGCGCATTGGTCATGAAGTTCAGGTAGGCCGCGGCCACGTCCGGGTGCTTGGACTTGCTGGTGATCGAGAAGGCGAGGCTCTCGCCACCCGTCGTGGTCGGTGCACCGCCCGCGGTCGCCGGCGGAGGCAGCATCAGGCCGAGGTTGTCGCCCATCGGCTTCTTCAGCACCGCCGCCTCCCAGGTGCCGGTGATCAGGTAGACACCGGTGCCGGCCGCGAACTTCTTGGCTGCGTCGTCGTATCCGAGTCCGTTGGCACCCTTGGTGAAGTAGCCCTTCTTGGCCCAGTCCTGCAGGGTCGTCGCGGCCTTGACGGTGGCCGGGTCGGTCCACGACGCGTCGTCCGTGCCGAAGACGAGGTTGCGGACGTCCTTCTTGCCCGCGGTCTGGGCCTGGATCACCCCGAAGGTGTGGATCGCCGGCCACTTGTCGAGGTTCCCGAACTCGATCGGGGTCTCTCCCTTGGCCTTGATCTTCGGCAGCTGCGCGGCGAACTCCGACCACGTCTTCGGCAGGCTCAACCCGAGCGACTTCAGCTTGGACTTGTTGTAGTAGACGACGATGTACTCGCCCATCTGCGAGATGCCGTAGAGCTTGCCCTCACCGAAGTGCTCGAAGTCGTCGCTCACCCGGTTGAGGTCGAGCAGCGTCTTGGGGTAGCGCTTTTCCCAGCCGTAGAGCTTGGCGTACTGGTCGAGCGGCACCAGCTGCCCGGCCTTCACGAACGTCACCATGTCGGGGTAGCCCTGGTTGGCCTCCACCACGTCCGGGGGGTTCTTGCCGGACAGCGCCAGCCGCAGCGTCGTCTTGAGGTCGGAGAAGCTCTTGGACGTGCGCTTGATCGTGACGTTCGGGTACTTCTCCTGGAACTGTTTGTTGAGCCGGGTGACCTCGGCGTTCTGGCCGCCGCGGACCTCCTGGTCCCAGACACGAAGCGTCACCTTGCCGCCCTTGGCCGGGTTGGTGGCGACGCTCGCAGTCGGCTTGCCTGTGTTGGCAGGCGTGTTGGCGCTGTCCGAGCCCGGCGCGGAACAGGCCGCGACGACGAGCGAGGCACTCACGAGTGTCGTGGTGAGCAGCGTTCCGGGGATGTGGCGGCGAGTCATGAGTCTCCTTGGGTGGACGGGACGGAGGGGGCGCCCCAGGTGGATCGATCGACGCGGCCGGTGGGGTGCGGGGACGATCGGTCTCCCCCGCCGGCCCCGTGGTGCTGGCTGACGTCGGACAGCCGGGCGATGGTGGCGCCGGCCCGCCGGACCTCGCTGAGCGGCCCGGCCGGGATGAGGTCGTCGAGGAAGCCGTACCGCCGCACCAGTGACGTGTGATAGGCGTCCTGCCCCGCCCTGTCCCGTATGCCGTGCCACCAGTCCGCGATGTCACCCCACCCGGGTGCCGCGAGGGACCCGCCGAACTGCTGCACGGCCAGGGCCGAGCACGCCGAGGCGAAGGCGACCCGGTGGTCGAGCGGCCAGCCGGCGATCGTGCCCAGCACCATGCCGGCGCTGAACACGTCCCCGGCGCCGGTGGCGTCCATGGCCGGCACCCGCAGGGCCGGCACGTGCGACTCCTCGCCGGTGCCGGAGTCGATCGCCATGGCTCCCTCCGCGGCGTTGGTCACCACGGTCAGCGGCACCAGGTCGGCCAGCGCGTACAGCGCGTCACGGGGCGAGTCGGTGCGGGTGTAGCCCATCGCCTCGACGGCGTTGGGCAGGAAGGCGTGGCAGTGTCGCAGCTGCTCCAGCACGGCCGGGGACCACTCGCCGCTGGAGTCCCAGCCCACGTCGGCGAACAGGAGTGCTCCGTCCTGCGCGGCCTGGTCCGCCCACGAGGGGTGTTCCGCGTCACCGACCCGGGTCCCCTGTCCGAGGTCGATCATGGCGGCCCTGCTGCGCGGCGGGCGACCGATCATCTCGTCGGCCGCGATCGGTGCGGCGTGTCCGTGGGACACCATGCTGCGGTCACCGGCGGTGGCCATCGAGACGGTCACGGGCGAGTGCCAGTGCTCGAACCGGCGCGACCGCGACAGGTCGATGCTCTCCTGCTCTTCGAGCGTGCGCCAACAGAACTCGCCGTAGTCGTCGTCGCCGAACGCCGCCGCCAGCGACGTCCCGAGGCCGAGTCTCCCGGCGGCGATCGCCAGGTTCGCGATACCGCCCGGACAGGACCCCATACCCTTCGCCCACACCTCGGTGCCGTCGGTCGGCAGGGCGGGCAGGCCGGTGAAGATGATGTCGAGGAACACCGTCCCGTGCACGAACAGGTCGAACTCCGCCCCGGACTCGGACCGGCGCGACGGGTCCGACGGCGAGTCCGACCCGTGCGTGCTGTCGGTCAGTGGTGGGGTCATCTGCGCCTGCAACCTCTCCTCGTGCCGCCCCGCGGACCCTTCGACACTAGCCGCGAACGCGCAGCGCGACAAGGCACTTGTGCGCACCAATGCTCACTCTTGCGCACCGTTGCTAGGCTGACGGGCATGCTCCCCCACCAGCGCCAGAGCGAGATCGTGCGGCGGCTGCGGGCCGAAGGGACCGTCGCCGTCGGCGACCTGGCCCGTGAGCTCGGCGTGACGTCGTCCACGATCCGGCGCGACCTGGCGCACCTGGACGACCAGGGCAGCGTCCAGCGGGTCCACGGCGGCGCGGCCCTGCGCGACGACGCGGACCTGGGGATGCCCTTCTCGGTGGTCCTCGCCGCCGACGCCGAGGACAAGGAGGCCGTGGCGCGGGCCGCCGCCGCGGAGGTCTCCGACGGCGAGGTGGTGCTCCTCGACATCGGCACCACCGCGATGAGCCTGGCGCAGCACCTGCGTGGGCGGTCGATCACGGTCGCGACGTCCAGCCTCGCCGTGCTCGACGTGCTGCGGGACGATCCGGCCGTCGACCTGATCGTGCTCGGTGGGATGGTGCGGCGCGCCTACCGCTCCCTCGTCGGGGTGCTCACCGAGGACGCGCTGGCCCAGGTGCGCGCCGACCACGCGTTCCTCGGCACCAGCGGGGTGCGCCCGGACGGCAGGGTGCTCGACAGCACCCGCGTCGAGGTGCCGGTGAAACGCGCGATGATCCGGGCGGCGGACCGGGTGGTGCTGCTCGCCGACCGGCACAAGTTCCCCGGCACCGGTGCGCTGCGGGTGTGCGATGTCGGCGACCTGGACCTGCTGGTGACCAACGACGGTGCGGACGAGGCCACCCTGCGCACCTGTGCGCGGGCCGGCGTGGAGGTGCGACTCGCGTGAAGCTGACCATCCTCGGTGGCGGGGGGTTCCGGGTGCCCCTGGTCTACGGTGCGCTGCTCGGCGACACGCACCAGACGCGCATCCGCGAGGTCTGTCTGTATGACGTGGACCCGGCCCGGCTGTCCGCGATCTCGCACGTGCTCGACCAGCTCGCTCGTGACCACCCCGACGCCCCGACGGTCACCACGACCACCGACCTGGACGAGTCACTGCGCGACACGACCTTCGTGTTCTCCGCAATTCGGGTGGGCGGGCTGACCGCCCGGACCGCCGACGAACGGGTCGCCCTCGATCTCGGTGTGCTGGGCCAGGAGACGACCGGGCCCGGAGGGATCGCCTACGGGCTGCGCACGATCCCGGTCGCCGTGCACGTGGCGGAGCGGGTGGCGGCGGTCAGCCCGGAGGCCTGGGTCATCAACTTCACCAACCCGGCGGGCATGATCACCGAGGCGATGCAGGGCGTGCTCGGCGACCGGGTGGTCGGCATCTGCGACTCTCCCCTGGGGCTCGGCCGACGTGCCGCGCGCGCCCTCGGACTCGACCCGGCGCGAACCGAGTTCGAGTACGTCGGGCTGAACCACCTCGGCTGGCTGCGCGGGCTGACCTGTGACGGTCGCGACCGGCTCCCCGAACTGCTCGCCGACCGGGCCGCGTTGGGGACCATCGAGGAGGGTCAGCTGTTCGGCGCCGACTGGATCCGGACGCTCGGCATGCTGCCCAACGAGTACCTGTACTACTACTACTTCACCCGTGAGGCGGTCGCCTCGATCCGTGGTGGCCCGCAGACCCGCGGCGAGTACCTGCTGCGGCAGCAGGCGGACTTCTACACCCAGGTGGCGCAGCGACCGGACGCCGCCCGGCAGGAGTGGGACCGGGTGCGGCGCGAGCGCAACGCCACCTACATGTCCGACGTGCACGCCGAGGAGGACGAGCGGGACGCCGCCGACGTGGAGGGCGGCGGCTACGAGGGCGTCGCCCTGGCCCTCATGGCCGCGATCGCCAGGGGCGAGCCGACGACGATGATTCTCAACGTCCGCAACCGGTCCAGCGTCCCGGGGCTGCCACCGGACGCCGTCGTCGAGGTCCCGTGCGCCGTCGGTGCGTTCGCCCCCCGACCGTTGGCCAGTCGGCCACTCGACCTGCCCGAACTCGGGCTGGTGCAGCAGGTGAAGGCGGCCGAGCGACTGACCATCGAGGCGGCCCGCACCGGCTCACGACAGACCGCCGTCCGGGCGCTCGCCGTGCACCCACTGGTCGACTCGGTGTCCACCGCACGGGTGCTGCTGGACGGCTATCGGGCCGCGATCCCCGAGCTGTCCTCGGTCATCCGCTGACCGCCCGCTCGGGCGGGTCGCCGGCGTGCACCACCCGGACGCCGGTGTGGCGCAACCGGGCCGACTCCTCGGCCGTCTCGTCGGCGTCGGTCACCACGACGTCGAACTGGTCGACCCCGCACACCCGGACCTGGCTGTGTGCACGGAGCTTGGCGGCGTCCACCAGCAGCACCCTCCGCTTCGCGGCGGCCATCATCCCCCGCTTGATCGCCACCTCGACCCGCGTCGAGTCCATCACCGACCCGCCGTCGACGGCACTGGCACCGAGGAACGCGACGTCGGCCGAAACCTGGCGCAACGCGTCCTCCGCCAGCACACCCACCATCGACCGATAGTTGCGCCGCACGATGCCGCCGAGCAGGACCAACTCGATCCGCTGGTCGGGGAGCAGCTCCTCCACCACGGCCAGGCTGCTGGTGATCACCGTGATCTCCCGGCCGTGCAGGTGCCGGGCGAGCTGCAGGGTGGTCGTGCCGATGTCGATCATGACGGTCTGCCCGTCGGTCACCATCGTGGCTGCCGCGCGACCGACGAGTTCCTTCTGGGCGAGCCGCTCGATCGCGGTGCGGGCGAACGGTGGCTCGTCGGCCTCGCCGATCGCGCCGCCATGAACCCGGGTGAGCTTGCCCTCCCGGGCCAACAGGTCCAGGTCGCGGCGAATCGTCATCTCCGACACCCGGAACCGCTTGGCGAGACGCGCGACCTCCGCTCCGTCCCTGCGCCGGGCAGCCTGCAGGATCAGGGCCCGACGTCGTTCCGCCAGCATCTCGCTCTCCTCGTCCGCGTCCTTCCCGGGACGCACTCATCCTAGGGACGCGGCACGCGCGCCCGCGGGAGATCGCGAGGACGGCAGCCCGTGCCGGCGAGCCATGGAGCCATTGACCCCCGACCGCGGCAGGTCTAACGTCAACCCGGTACGCATGTGAGTTTTCGTGCGAATTAGTGCGTGGATGGGACTTCCCGCCGACCCCCGGTGGGGCCCGCTCTCGAAGGAGCAGCAGATGAAGCAGTCCCGTGCCCTCGGGGCACTCGCCACCTCCGCCGCACTGGCCCTCGCCACTGCCCTGAGCATCCTGCCGACGGCGTCCGCCAGCCCGACGACCGCGAGCGCCGGATCTGCCCCGGCCGCAGCACATCCGGCCACACACCGACATCACCGCTACGTGGCCGACCGCGACACCAAGATCAACGTGATGGGCGAGTGGGCGCACCCCGACGACGACACGAGCATCATCGGGCCGTGCGGCGTGTGGCACGACCGCTACGGCACCACGTGCGGGATCATCATGGTCACTCGCGGCGAGGGCGGCGGCAACGCGGTCGGCACCGAGTCCGGCCCCGACCTCGGCCTGCGCCGCGAGAACGAGGACCGCGTCGCGCACTACCGCTCCGGCACCGTCGACATCTACAACATCGACCGAGTCGACTTCTTCTACAACCAGAGCGCTCCGCTGACCCGCGTCATCTGGGACGAGCAGGAGACGCTGCGACGCGTCACGCGGATCATCCGCACCACCCAGCCGGACGTGTATGTCGGGTGGTCACCGACGCTGGCCTCCGGCCACGGCAACCACCAGGACGCCGGCCGGCTGATCTGGGAGGGCATGCAGGCCGCCGCCGACCCGACGATGTTCCCCGACCAGCTTCGGGGCCCCCACGCCCTGTCCACGTGGCAGGTGAAGAAGGTCTTCTCCGGTGGCAGCACCGACGGCACCGGTGGGACCACGACGAGCGCCAACTGCACGACCGGCTTCGTCCCGTCGAGCGACAACCTCGACACGGTGTCGGGTGTGTGGACGGGTTACGACTCGCCCTACGCGTGGCCGAAGGGCAACCTGCAGGGGCAGCCGGCCGGGTCCGCCAAGATCTGGCAACAGGTCGCGGACGAGGGGCGCTCGGCCTACCCGACCCAGAGCCGGGTGATGTACCAGGGCACCTCCGAGCCCGCGTGCCCGCGCTTCGGGATGACCGATGCGTTCGTCCCGTTCCAGCCGAACACCAAGCCGGACGGCACCGCCAACCCGCTCGCCGGACGCGACGACGCGATCCTGTTCGGTGCGACCGAACGGGACCCGGGCGGCCTGCCGCTCGGCACGATCGAGCACCTCACCTTCTCCCGCTTCTACAACGTCCCCGGCGTCCCGTTCGAGGCGACGCTGCACGTGAAAGCGCCTGCCCACCGGTCGATCCCCGCGGGTTCGGTGTCGCTGACCGTGCCTGAGGGTTGGTCCGTGGACGGCCCGAAGCAGACCAGCCGGATCCGCGCGGGGCACGAGGCCACCGTGACGTTCAGCGTCACGCCGGGTGCCGACGCGTCCGTGGAGCAGAACGCGAAGATCTCCGCGCTGTTGCGCACCCGTCACCACCAGACCGGTTACACCGACAACGTGGTGCGGGTCGTGTCGCCGGCGGAGGGCCGCTTCCAGCGGTGGGGCAAGTGGGCCGAGTACGACCAGTGGCTGGAGCAGACCGCACCGGAGGCGCGCCGGCTCGGCCGGTCCGACGCGGTCACCACGATCGCGCTCGGCGGAAGCACGGACGTCCCCGTGGTCGTCCACAACTGGTCGGACACCCCGCAGAGCGGCACGGTCTCCCTCGACCTGCCCGACGGGCTGAGTGCGGACGCCACGAGCAAGGACTACGGCCCCCTCGCCGCCGGCGAGGACACCACGGTCACCTTCCAGCTCACCAGCACCGGAAGCAGCCTGCCGGACGACCAGCTGTATGACGTGCCGATCACCACCACCTACGACGCGCCGGCAGGCTCCGGCACTGAGACGCTCAGTGTCTCGGTGCTGCCGAAGACGACCATCCCGCAGGCGAGTTCGGCGCCAACCGTGGATGCCAAGGCCGAGGCGGGCGAATACAGCGGGCCGAAGCTCGACATCGGCCGGGTCTGGCAGGGCAGTCGCTACTGCACCGGCGGCACCGCCGACTGCGGCGAGTCGGGCACCGGTGACACGGACAGCAGCTATGCCCAGGTCACCTGGGCCGACGACGCGCTCTACTTCTTCGTCCACGTCCGTGACGACTACCAGTCCTACGCCGTCACCCCGAAGGAGTGCGTGGCGCACTGGCTGGCCGACTCGGTGGAGTTCCAGATCGACCCGCTCGGCACCGCCTCGCAGGTCAACATGGACACGGCCAACACGTTCAAGCTGGGGGTGTTCCCCTACACCAACGATCCGTCGGACGGCAACGGCAACGGCGTCAACGGGCCGTGCTGGGAACGCGACGCCGACAACCATCAGGGCTACTCGACCGGGCCGCTCGCCGACACCGTGGCGGACGCGCCCAACGCGCCGGGCGTCGAAGTCGCGTCGTCCGCGACCTGGGTGGGTGACAACGAGACGACCACCGACCACGCCTACGCCGGTGGCGGCTACGACCTCGAGGTCAAGATCCCGATGGCCGACCTGCCGGCCGCGGTGGACCCGCAGCACCTGGCGCTCAACATCACGCCCTACGACAACGACGACACGGCCGCGGCGGGCACGACCACACTGCGGCACATCGACAACAGCACGCGGCTGGGCTGGTCGGCCTTCGGCAGCGTGCAGTCCGACCCCTACCGATGGGGCCACGCGGTCGTCGAGGGCTACACGCCGCCGCCCGGGCGTTCCACGACCCCGCCGGCGCCGATCCTGGGGCACCCCAACCTGGACGGCATGAACTCACCGCAGACGATCTGGCAGTCGGCGCGCGACGACGTGCCGATCGCCGGCCGCACGCCGGCACCGTGGAACGACCGCGTGGTGCGCGTCGGGCGGCCGCAGCTGACCCGGTCCGGTGTCCGGGTGCCGGTGATCGCCAACGGCTCCGGGACCGCGCACCTCTACCTGTGGAGCGGCGACGTGGGACAGATCCCGGTCTACCTCACCAGCTGCTCGAGGACGGATGACCCGCCGCCGGACTACGGCATGACTCCCTGTGCGGTCACCGACGGCGGGATCCCGCCGTGGTCGCCGGACATGAGCGGCCGTGTCCTCGGCGACCGCACGGTGTCCGTGCACCGCGGGTGGCAGGTCGTGACCATCCCGCTGGACGGCGCCCAGCGGCGCGAGTTCGCCCAGCAGGGCCGGGCTCTCATGTCCTTCGAGACCGAGCAGGGCGCCGTCCAGGCGTTCGACGTCCCCAGCCACCGATAGCACGTATCAGGGGCCGAGGACCGGCACTCCTCCACCCGTAGACCGAGCGACACCGGGGTTCTCCCCTGGTGTCGCTCGGTCGTGCCCGGCAGATCCGCGTCACGGGAGGGCCGACCCGGCAGGTCCGGGGCGCGTCGTGGTGGGGGAATCCACCGCTCTGCCAACGCCCGGTGCCCTCCGGGCGTCGTACACGTGGGAAGCGGAGGTTCCGCGGCCCACCTCTCGGGGAGGTCATGTCGATGACACGCAATATCCACCCACGCACCGCCGTGGCGGCCGTCGCCGCCGCAGGTTTCGCGCTCACCGGCGTCGCCGCCGGACCGGCGCAGGCAGCGCCTCCGACCTCGGTGGCGCACGCACGCTCCGGTGCGGCCGCGGCCACCGACCAGGTGAGCGCCACCACGTTCGCGGACAGGATGGTCCGGGCCTGGGGCCGCGGCGACCACACCGCGACCCGCTACTACGCCACCGCCACGGTCACCAGGACCCTCTTCGGCCAAGCCGATCCGGGTGGGATCCACTGGCGCCGGACCGGCGCCCAGGGTGCGGCCGGCACGACCTACGTCACCTACCACGACGACGCGCGGGGCGGAGACCTGATCGTCGGCGTGAGCAACGCCGGTCTGCACGACGGCAACCCGGCGCACTCGGTGCGCGCGGCCCGGTTCCGGGACGAGCCGGCCTCGCTGACCGCCGTGCAGTGGGCCGACCACCTGGTGCGTGCCTGGGGCCGGGGCGACAGCTGGACCGCGTCCTACTACGCGACGTCATCGGTCCTGAATCGCCTGTTCGCCCACGCCGACCCGGGCGGCCCCTCTTGGGCGCGCGTCAGCGCCGAAGGTGCCGCCGGGACCACCTACGTCACCTACCGCGACACCGCCACCGGCGAGCGCATGACGCTCGGGGTGAGCAACGTGACGCTGGCCGAGGGTGGCGCGCACGCGGCATACCGGCTGCGTTTCCTCTGACGAAGAACCAGCCACCGTTGCTGGGGATCCGCGCCGTCGACGGCGGGGATCCCCAGCAACGGTCCGGGGTCAGGCCGTGCGTGGGCGGAGCAGGCGGATCAGCAGGAGCGACAGGGCGACCGCCACGACGGCGTCCACGCCGTGCTGCACCACCAGGTCGGACACGTCCAGCGGCGGCAACAGGGGCCGGGTGAGCAGGAGGGCGAGCAGCGCGGTGACGAAGGCGCCACCGAGCTCGTGTCGGGGCAGCAGCCCCGCCGCCAGCGCGGCCAACACGACCACGATCGCCACACCCGCGGCGGTCGGCGGGTGCCACGGCGACAGCGGCAGGTAGACCAGGACCGCCAGCAGCGCACCCACCAGGCAGCGGACCGCCCGCCGTGTCGCGACCGCTCGCGTGCCCGGCGCCGAGACCACCAGCACGACCACCAGGACCGGCCAGAACGGGTGGCGGTCACGAGTGGCGTGGGGGAACACGCTGGTGAGCAGCACCGCGAGGTAGCCCTCGAGGAAACGGGCGACCACCCGCCATACGCGCAGGGCCAGTGCCCCGGCCGAGGTCTCGGTCGCGGCAGGACGGGGGTGGCGCCGCAGGCGCCCGTCGACCAGCGCGGCGAGCACGCCGATCGCGCACCCGATGCCCACGTCGCGGAGCACGGTGCTTGGATCCACCTCGGCCATACCGAGCAGCGAGCCGACGTCGACCATCAGCACCAGGGACCACGGTCCGGTCGCGCCCAGCGGGAGCACGGCGTCGAGCAGGGTCCCTGCGACCGCCACGATCAGGTTCCACAGGATCAGGGTCAGGAACACGTCGGCGACCTGCATCCCGCTGCCGAGGGCCAGCAGCAGCAGCACCGCGGCGCCCACCGTGGTGCCCAGGCGGCGGCCGATCGGCTGGCGGGCGCCGAAGATCGCGACGCAGGCGCCGAGGGCGACCCACAGGCCGTCGACCGTGCGGCCCGCCACGCTGAGCACGACCAGTGCGGCCAGGGCCGGCACCAGCAGCGCCGGGTAGGTCGCCGGCCGGAGGACGTGCGACTCCGCGCGGCCGCGCGGCCTGAGCGCGGCGGGGTCACCGCCCCGGTCCGTCACGGGCACGCGCCCATCGGATCACCTCCGCCGTCCGCCGGCACCGTCCGCCGGCACGCCTGACCCTAGTCCCGATCCGCCTACCCGGCAGCCCGGCGCGCGGGGCGCGGGGCGCGGACACGGTGGAGCCGGCTGCCGCGGGACCACCCGGTACCGGTTCGGTCGTTTCCCCGGCCTCGCTAGGATCCCGCCATGCCGCGCCCATTCCCCGACACCGAGGACCCCGAGGACCTCGGCGACCTCGCGGCCGCCCTGGCGGCGGGTGACGGGACCACGGCACGGCGGCTGGCCGGCGAGGCCGGGACGCCGTCCCGGGACGAGGTGCTCCAGCACCTGGCCACGCAGGCGGCCGGGGGCAGCGCCCTGGCGGTCGAGCTGCTGGTCGAGCAGCTGGACGAGTCCGGGGTGGTCCGACGGTTCGTGCGGCGTGGCCTGCTGGACGAGTCCGCCGTGGACGACGTCACCCAGGACTGCCTGATCTCGATCGCGGGGTCGATCGGCTCGTTCCGCGGCGACGCCAAGGTCACCACCTGGGTGCACGGCATCGTGCGCCGCCGGGTCGTGGACCACCTGCGCCGGCAGCGTGCCACCGCTCCCCTGCCGGACGACGAGTCGGCCGCCGGATCGCTCGCCCACCGGATGAGCTCGATGATCGCCACGCGCGCGACCGTCCAGGATGCGCTGGCCGCGCTCCCCGACCTCTACCGCGAACCGGTCACCCTGCGCGACCTCGAGGGGCTGACGTACGCGCAGGTGGCCGAGCGGCTGGACCGCAACGTCGGCACGGTCAAGGCGCAGGTCTCCCGCGGGCGAGCCCTGGTGGCAGCGGCGCTCGGCGGCGACGAGTGGGTGGGCAGCTGATGGCCCGAGCGCGCGTGGGCCGCTACACCCTCGACGGCGTGATCGGCGTGGGCTCGTTCGCCACCGTGCACCGGGCCGACGACGAGCGGCTCGAGGACACGGTGGTGCTCAAGGTGCTCGCGGAGAACCACAGCCTCAACCCGGAGATCCGCGAGCGTTTCATCGCCGAGGGCCGCAGTCTGCGGCGCATCGACAGCCCCCACGTCGTCACCGTCCACGACCTGGGCGAGAGCGAGCGGCAACAGCCCTACCTGGTGCTGGAGTATGCCGATCGCGGCACCTTGGCCGACCGGGTGGAGGGGCTGCGTCGACGCGGCTGGACTGCCTCCCGGGAGGACGTGCTCGTCACCGCCCGCTCGCTCGCCGCGGCCCTGGACGCCGTGCACGCCGCCCGCCTGGTGCACCGCGACCTCAGCCCGGCCAACGTGCTGCTCCGCAGCGTTGCCGCGAGCACCGAACCGCAGGAATCGTCCTCCGCCGTGGTCCACGACGACGAGCGGCTGCTGGTGGCCGACCTGGGGTTGTGCAAGGACCTGGCCCGCAACTCCGGCCTGACGGTGGCCGGTGGCACCAGCGGATTCCGCCCCCCGGAGATGGCCGCCGGGCCGGCGGTCATCGACGCGCGGGCCGACCTGTGGTCGCTGTCGGCGGTGCTCAGCTGGCTGTGCGAGGGGTCGGACCTGCCTCCGGCGCTGACCGACGCCTGGCGTCGCAGCCTCGCCGACGACCCGGCCGATCGGCACGCGGACGTCGCTGCGTGGTTGGCCGACGTCGAGGCGGCGCTGGCCCCACCGGAACCCGAACCCGAGGCGGACCCGAGCGAGACGACGGCCACGGCCCCTGCGCCGGTGTCGAGCCCGTGGCGGCGCGCCGCCGCCCTCGTGGCCGTCCTGCTCGTCGGTGTGCTGGCCGGCGGCCTGCTCATCCGCGCCACCGACGACGCCCCGGCGTCCACCGACACTGCGCGAATCTCCGTCGAGGGCCCGACCGACTTGCTGGTGGGTGAGCCCGCGACGTTCACCGCGCGCACCGAGGGGGTGCGGCACTACGTGTGGGAGCTACCCACCGGACGCTTCGTCGCCGACCAGCCGACCGTCACCCTGACCCCCCGCGGTGCCGGTTCCGCGACGGTCACCCTTCGCGCCCAGGATGCCACCGGGCATGACCTCCGGGTGGTCCACGAGATCGAGGTCGCGCACTGACCACGAAGTTTTTTGGCGCCGTGCAACCTTTCGGCGACCAGGCCCGACATACCGGTCGAGACACCACCGCACACCACACGATGAGGGGACACCGATGACCACAACCACCCGACGCCTGTTGGGCTCACTCGCCCTGGTCGCCGCGCTGACCGTGAGCGGCTGCAGTGGGGGCGACGACGCCAGCTTCGAGGACCCCGGGGTGACGGCATCCCAGACGGCGGCCGGCGACTCCACCCCGGCGCAGGCGAACGAGCCGACCGGCGAGCAGACCGCCGACGTCGAGCAGACCTCGGCCAAGGCGGCCGGCGTCGACCTCTCCGACCTCGGCGACCCGGTGGCCACCGCGACCGTCCCGGCTCGCGTCCAGGGCGACCCCAAGGCCACCATGGACGTCAAGTTCTACGGCCTGAAGCGGCACGGCAAGGCCGTGGTCGGCACCTTCTCGTTCCAGGTCAACACCACGAAGCAGTACACCGGCTCGAGCACCATGGGCACCCGGCTGTACGACTACCTCGGCC
>CAYRLV010000003.1:0-30932 GCA_964425155.1 uncultured Ornithinicoccus sp.
GAGAACCGCCCTTCCGACCGTCAGCCGAGGACGTCGGCCACCGGGGTGAACCCCAGGCCGTGGGCCTCCGCCACCGGGGCACAGGTGACGGTGCCGTCGTGCACGTTGAGGCCGCGAGCCAACGCCTCGTCGTGCCGCAGCGCGGTCTGCCAGCCCTCACCGGCCAGCGACACCGCATACGGGAGGGTCACGTTGGTGAGTGCGTAGGTCGAGGTGTGCGGCACGGCACCGGGCATGTTCGCGACGCAGTAGAACAGCGACTCGTGCACCCGGAAGGTCGGGTCGTCGTGCGTGGTCGGCCGCGAGTCCTCGAAGCAACCGCCCTGGTCGACCGCGATGTCCACGAGGACACTGCCCGGTCGCATCCGGGACACCTGCTCGTTGCTGACCAGGGAGGGCGCGCGGGCACCGGGCACCAGAACCGCCCCGATCACCAGGTCGGCGTCGACGATGGCCCGCTCGATCTCCAGCGCGTTGGACGCGACCGTCTGGCAGTGCCCCTGGTAGATCGCGTCGGCGTGCCGCAGCTTGTTGATGTCCTTGTCGAGCAGCAGCACCTCCGCCTGCATCCCGAGGGCGATCGCCGCGGCGTTCATGCCGGAGACACCGGCACCGATCACGACCACCTTGGCGGCGTAGACGCCGGAGACGCCACCCAGCAACAGCCCACGTCCGCCCTGACCACGCATCAGCGTGTGCGCCCCGACCTGCGGCGCCAGGCGACCCGCGATCTCGCTCATCGGCGCGAGCAGCGGCAGGGAGCGGTCGGGCAGCTCCACGGTCTCGTAGGCGATGGCCGTGACCCCACGGTCCACCAGTTCCTGGGTCAGCCGCGCATCGGCGGCGAGGTGCAGGTAGGTGAACAGGACCTGGCCGCGGCGCATCCGGTGGTACTCCGGCTCCACCGGCTCCTTGACCTTGAGGACGAGCTCGCCGACCTCCCAGACCTCATCGGCGGAGTCGAGGATCTTGGCACCGGCCGCCACGTAGTCGGCGTCGGGGATCGCGCTGCCCTCCCCCGCGCCGCTCTCGACGTAGACCTCGTGGTCGTGACCGACGAGCTCGTGCACACCCGACGGGGTGATCGCGACCCGGAACTCGCCGGGCTTGACCTCGCGCGGGATCCCGATCCTCATCTGCGGCATTCACCTCCGGCGTCGGCGGTCCGGCCCAGGGCTCAAGCGGCGAAAGGTCGGGTTGACCTGCCCATGTTACGTCCGGCCGTCCCCGGGTGTGACGCGAGTCACCTGCGGCGCCAGGTCGTCGTCCGGCGGTCGCCACGCCGTCGCGTCCGCCCCGACCTGGTCTCCGGAGCGGATGTCCTTCACCTCGTCGCGGCCGCCGGGCTCCCGGGCGGGGAACCACACGTAGGGGATGCCACGGCGTTCGGCGTGCCGGATCTGCTTGCCGAACTTCGCCGCCGCGGGCGCCACCTCGCACGGCACACCTCGCGCCCGCAGGGCGGTGGCGATCTCGACCGCACGCTCCCGGGACTCCTCGTCGTTCAGCGCGACCAGCACCGCGGCCGGGGTGGACCGGGACGCCGTCACGAGTCCCTCTCCGAGCAGCAGTCCGAGGATGCGGGTCACCCCGATGGAGATGCCGACGCCCGGATAGGTCGTCTTGCCGTCCGAGGCCAACGCGTCGTAGCGGCCGCCGGAGCAGAACGACCCCCACTCCTCGTGCCCCAGCAGCTGGGTCTCGTAGACGGTGCCGGTGTAGTAGTCGAGGCCGCGCGCGATCCGCAGGTCGGCGACGAGCGTCCCCGGCGCGTTGCGCATCCCGGTGCGGATCACGGCCGCGAGCGCCTCCAGGCCCTCGTCCAGCTCGGGGTGCTCGACGCCCAGCGCCCGCACCTGGTCGACGAACCCGAGGTCGGACGTGCGGATCTGCGCCAACGCCAGGCACTGGCGCGCCTGTGCGTCGGTCGCGCCCGCCTCGACCAGCAGGGCGGCGACCTTCTCCGGGCCGATCTTGTCCAGCTTGTCCACCGTCCGCAGGGTGCCGACCACGTCGGTGAGCCCGATGCCCCGGTAGAAGCCGCTGGCGATCTTGCGGTTGTTGACCTGGATGACGAACTCGCCCACCGGGAACCGGCGGAACACGTCGGCGATCACCAGCGGCATCTCCGCCTCGTAGTGGGGCGCGAGCTCGCCCACGTCGACCACGTCGATGTCCGCCTGGGTGAACTCCCGGTAGCGGCCCTCCTGCGGGCGCTCACCACGCCATACCCGCTGGATCTGGTAGCGGCGGAAGGGAAACGCGAGGTGACCGGCGTGCTCCAGGACGTACCGCGCGAAGGGCACGGTCAGGTCGAAGTGCAGCCCCCACCGGGCGTCGTCGTCGCCGGCGAGCCGGGAGACCGCGTAGATCTCCTTGTCGGCGTCCTCGCCCTGGGCAGCGAGCCGGTCCAGCGGCTCGATGGCGCGGGTCTCGATCGAGGAGAAGCCGTGCAGCTCGAACGTCTCGCGGATGACGTCGAGGAAGCGTTGCTCGACGATGCGGTCGGCCGGCAACCACTCGGGGAAGCCGCTGATCGGTGTCACTTTGGCCATGGGGTCACAGTCCTTGCAGGTACGGGTTCGTCGCGCGCTCGTGCGCCATCGTCGTGGCCGGGCCGTGGCCCGGGAGGACGAGCGTGCGGTCGGGCAGCGGGAGGACGACGTCGCGCAGGCTGCGCTGCATCGCGGCGTGGTCGCCCCCGGGAAGGTCGGTGCGTCCGATGGACCCGGCGAAGAGCACGTCCCCGGACAGCACGGTGCCGGTCGCGTCGACCTGGTCGGCGACGGCCTCGGGCACCCCGGCGAGCGTGAACAGCACCGAGCCCTCGGTATGGCCCGGCGCGTGCGTGACCGACAGGTCGAGCCCACCCAGCTGCAGTCGCTGGCCCCCGCTCACCTCGACGATCTTCTCCGGCTCGCGCCAGGCGGCGCGGCGGCCGAACTGCTGCTCGAGCATCGCCACCAGACCCGGCTCCAGGCTGCCGAGCGGGTCGGTCAGCCGGTACCGGTCATCGGTGTGGATGTAGGCACCCAGGGTGCCGCCGCACACCGGCGTGACCGAGTAGACGTGGTCGACGTGGCCGTGCGTGAGCAGCACGGCGGCCGGGCGCAGCCGGTGCTCGGCGAGCACCTCCCGCAACGGCTCCTCGACCCCGATGCCGGGGTCCACGACCAGGCACTCCTCGCCCGCCGCGGGCGCCAGCACGTAGCAGTTGGTGCCGAACGCGGCGGCGGGGACGGCGGCGATGAACACGCACGGGAGCCTACGCGAGCCCGCCCTCCGGCTCCGGGACGAGGTCACGGCGGCGGGACGCGGGCTCCATCCCGCGCATCCGGTCGGGGCTCGTCCCCAGCCACAGCGCGCCGGCGGCGAGGATGCTGCACGCCCCGCCCACCGCGTCCGTCCACGGGTTGGCGTCGTAGGACCAGTAGGCGAACAGGAGGGCGTCGAGCAACAGGGTGATGCTCGGGACGAGGCACCCCAGGAGCGTCAGCAGCGCCAGCCTCCAGCGCAGCCGGCCCGAGTCGATCACGACCAGGACGAACAGCACCAGGAGGGCGAGGAGCCACCCGAGGATCCACACCGCGAACGCCGGCCGGACGAGCGCCTCGGCCACCGGCCGACCGGCCTGGCCCCCCAGCCAGGTGACGGCTCCGACGACGGCGACCCCGCAGGACATCAGGACACCCAGGGCCCGAGCCAGCCATCTCGGCGCCTCGGGACTCAGCACGCGGGGCAGGACGAGGACGGCAGCGGCGAGCAGCAGCATCCCGATTCCGGCGACCTGGGCGGCGGTCCCGATCGGGATCCAGGAGGCATTCGGGGCCACGTAGTCGAAGAAGTCACTTTGCCTCCGCGCGCACGCCGGCGCGTCGAAGTCGTAGGGCCGGCACGGCCACCACCGTTGCGCGTCCGCGGCGATCGCCACGCCCCCTGATCCCGCCAGCAGGAGGCAGACCACCGCTCGCGCTGCCGTGCGTCGTTCCATCGGGCACCTCCGGTCGTCTCCTCCGGCCGCCTGCTGCCGGAAGGATACGAGCGGAGGTGCCCGGCCGGGGGCGAGTTCGCGGAACTGCTCGCAGAACTGTCACAAGGTCGTGACCGTTTATGGGGCGCGCTGGACACGCCGCCCTGCCTAGACTGGCCGACGGCCGCCCCCGTGGTGGCCGTCGCATGTCGCCAGCTGTTGTCCGCGTTCGGGCGCCTGCCCGGAACGCATCACGCAAGGAGTCAGGTCCGTGTCCTCCCCGCGTCGCCCGGCCCTCCTCCTCGCTGCCCTCGCCGCGGGCACGATCGGTCTGGCCGGGTGCGGCGGCGATGACGCGGCCGCGACCACCACCGCACCGGCCACCAGCACGCCCACGGGCCAGGGCTGTCAGGAACCGCCCGCGCTGCCGGCCGACGTGCCCACCTTCGACTCCGCCCCCGACCCCGCGACGGTCGAGGGCAAGACGCTCACCGCGACCCTCACCACGACCTGCGGCGACATCGAGATCGACCTGTATGCGGACAAGGCGCCCCAGACGGTCGCCTCCTTCCAGCAGCTGGCGGACAACGACTACTGGGTCGACAGCCCCTGCTTCCGGTTGACCACCGCGGGGATCTTCGTGCTCCAGTGCGGGGATCCGACGGGGACCGGGTCCGGCACCCCCGGCTACGGCTTCGGCATCGAGAACGCCCCCGCCGACGGCGACTACCCTCCGGGGACCCTCGCCATGGCCCGCACCAGCGACCCGAACAGCAACGGCGGACAGTTCTTCATCGTCTACGAGGACACCCAGCTGCCCACGCAGGGCGGCGGATACACCATCTTCGGCACGGTCACCCGGGGACTCGACATCATCAAGCGGATCGCCGAGCAGGGCGTCGCGCCCGACTCCGCCAATCCGCAGGACGGTCCACCGAGCCAGCCGATCAGCATCCTCAAGGTCGCCGTCACCGAGAAGAAGGCGTGAGTCCCGTGTCCGACGAGTCCCCGCAGCCGGCGGAGCCGAGCACCGGCCCGCGACCGACCCCGCCCACTCCGCCCCGGCCCGGTCCGCCTCCCACGCCCGCCGCGATGCCCAGCGCCCCGGCCGGACACCCCGCCGTGCCAGCGGCGCCGGCCCACCACCCGACCTCCGACTCCACGAGCTTCGGCCGGGTGGCCGACGACGGCACGGTCTTCGTCCGCACCCCCGACGGCGAGCGCGAGGTGGGGTCCTACCCGGACGCGACGCCACAGGAGGCGCTGGCCTACTTCGCCCGCAAGTATGACGAGCTGGCCGCCTCGGCCGAGCTGCTCCTGCAACGGGTGACGCAGACCGACCTGTCGACCCACGACGCCAGCGAGGCGCTGAAGAAGCTCCGCGCCCAGGTCCACGAGGCGCGCGTGGTCGGCGACCTCGTCGCGCTCGATGCCACGATCGAGCAGATCGCGGATGCCACCTCGGCCAAACGCACCCTGGAGAGCGCCGAGCGGGCCGCCGCCCGCGAGCGGAGCCGTGCCGAGCGGGAGCGGATCGTGGTCGAGGCCGAGAAGCTCGCCGCGACCCCGGAGCAGAAGATCCAGTGGAAGGCCGGTGGTGCGCGGATGCGCGCCCTGCTCGAGGAGTGGAAGCAGCACCAGCGCACCGCGCCCCGGCTCGACCGGGAGACCGAGACGGCGCTGTGGCAACGGTTCAGCGCGGCCCGCAACGGCTTCGACAAGCTGCGCCGCGTGCACTTCGCCAAGCTCGAGGAGAGCCACGCGGAGGCCAAGCGGATCAAGGAAGGACTGGTCAAGGAGGCCGAGGCGCTCGCGACCAGTCGCGACTGGGGACCGACGGCCACCGCATACAAGAAGTTGATGGACCGCTGGCGCAAGGCCGGGCGCGCCGCGCGGGCGGACGACGACGCACTCTGGGAGCGGTTCCGCACCGCACAGGACACCTTCTTCAAGGCCAAGGACGAGGTGGTCGCCGCCGAGAACGTCGAGTTCGAGGCCAATCTCAAGGTCAAGGAGAAGCTCCTGGTCGAGGCGGAGGGCCTGCTGCCGATCACCGACCTGGATGCCGCGAAGGAACAGTTGCGCAGCATCCAGGACCGGTGGGACGCGGCCGGCAAGGTGCCGCGCAAGGACATGACGCGCATCGAGAAGGCCCTGCGTCGGGTCGAGTCACAGGTGCGCGCGGCGGACGAGAAGCGTTGGACGAGCAGGAATCCCGAGGCCGCGGCCCGCGCCCAGTCTCTGGCCGAGCAGCTCGAGTCGGCCGTGTCCGACCTGCGCGACGACCTGGCGCGGGCGGAGCAGTCCGGCGACGAGCGCAAGATCGCCGAGGCCCGGACCGCCCTGGAGGCGCGCGAACAGTGGCTGCAGCAGGCCCGCCAGGGGATGCAGGAGTTCGGCAGTTGACCTCACCCCACCAGGCCACCCACGTGTGAGACTTCGCGAGGACCCCGCATGAGACGCCCCACGAAGTTCTCCGCTCGCACGCTCACTCCGATACTTCGCGAGGACCCCGTATGACTTTCACCTTCGACACCGACCAGGCGGCGGACGGGCTGTGCGCCTACGTGGACGCCTCGCCCTCCCCGTTCCACGCGTGCGCCGAGGCGGGCCGCCAGCTGGAGGAGCACGGCTTCACCCGGGTGGACGAGACCCGCACGTGGCCGACCTCACCGGACCGCTACTACCTGGTGCGGGGTGGCTCGCTGGTCGCCTGGTCGACCGAGCACGCCGACGGTCCGGCCACGCCGTTCCGCGTGGTCGGTGCCCACACCGACAGCCCCAACCTGCGGATCAAGCCGCAGCCGGACCTGTCCCGGGCCGGCTGGCAGTTGCTCGGCGTCGAGGTCTACGGCGGGGCCCTGCTCAACTCGTGGCTGGACCGCGACCTGGGCCTGTCCGGACGCGTGGCCGTGCGGACCGCGGACGGCGTGGACGCCCGCCTGGTGCGCGTGGACGACCCGGTGCTGAGGGTGCCCCAGCTGGCCATCCACCTCGACCGGAACATCGACTCCGAGGGGCTCAAGCTCAACCGGCAGCAGCACCTGTCGCCCGTCTGGGGCATCGGGACCGACCCGGGCGACTTCACCGCATACGTCGGGGAGCTCGTGGGTGCCGAGCCCGCGGACGTGCTGGGGTGGGACCTGATGACCCACGACGTCACCCCGTCACGGCGGGTCGGGCGCGAGCGTGACCTGGTGGCGGCCCCGCGGCTGGACAACCAGGCGACCAGCTATGCCGGCACCCGCGCCCTGATCGCTGCCGTCGAGCAGCCGCCGGCGCGGCCGTGGACCCAGGTGCTCGTGCTGTTCGACCACGAGGAGGTCGGGAGCATGTCCGAGCGGGGCGCGTTCTCCCGGCTGCTGCCGACGACGCTGGAGCGCGTCGTCACCAGCCTCGGCGGCGACCGCGACACCTACCTGCGGGCGCTCGCCGGCACGGTCATCGCCTCCGGCGACATGGCGCACGCCACGCACCCCAACTACGCCGACCGGCACGAGCCGCAGCACCAGATCGCCATGAACGGCGGGCCGGTGCTCAAGGTCAACGGCCAGCTGCGCTACGCCACCGACTCCCTCGGGGCGGCGGCCTTCGTCCAGGCGTGCGCCGAGGCGGACGTGCCGGTGCAGAAGTTCGTGAACCGCACCGACCTGCCGTGCGGGTCGACGGTCGGCCCGATGACGGCGGCGCTCAGCGGTGCCACCACGGTCGACTTCGGGGCGCCCACCCTCGCGATGCACTCGATCCGCGAGGTGGCCGGCGCCCAGGACCAGGCCATGTATGCGGCGGCGCTGGCCGCGTTCCTCTCCCCCGCCTGACCGCCGCGGTCAGGCCGGTCGCGAGGCTCCGGCCTCGTCGCGTTGCTGCTTGCGGCCGGTCATCCGGTAGACGTCGAACACCCCGTCGATCTTGCGGACCGCCTTGATGACGTGGTCGAGATGGCTCGGGTCGCCCATCTCGAAGGTGAACTTCGAGATGGCCACCCGGTCGCGGGAGGTCTGCACGCTGGCGGACAGGATGTTGACGTGCTGCTCGGACAGCACCCGGGTGATGTCGGACAGCAACCGGTTGCGGTCGAGGGCCTCCACCTGCAACGCGACGAGGAAGACACTCGCCGAGGACGGTGACCATTCCACGTCGATCAGCCGGTCCGGCTGGGCCTTGAGCGCCTCGGCGTTGGTGCAGTCGGCCCGGTGCACCGAGACCCCGCTGCCGGTCGTGACGAAGCCGATGATCGGGTCGCCCGGCACGGGCGTGCAACAGCGCGCCAGCTTGACCCAGACGTCGGCGGTGCCGACCACGACCACACCGGGATCCTGGCCGCGCTTGCGGACCTGCCGCGGGTTGGTCGCCTCGGCGAGGTCCTCGGTGGCGCCCTCCTCGCCGCCGGCCGTCGTGACGAGGGTGTTGACGACGTGCTGGGCGGACACGTGGCCCTGGCCCACCGCCGCATACAGACCGTCGATGTCCTTGTAGCGCAGCTCCCCGGCGAGCGCGGTGAGCGACTCGTGCGACATCAGCCGCTGGAGGGGCAGGCCCTGCTTGCGCAGCACCTTGGCGATCTGCTCCTTGCCGTTCTCGATCGCCTCCTCGCGGCGCTCCTTCGAGAACCACTGCCGGATCTTGTTGCGGGCCCGCGGGCTCTTGACGAAGGTCAGCCAGTCGCGGCTCGGGCCGGCACCGTCGGCCTTGGAGGTGAGGATCTCGACGACGTCGCCGTTCTCCAGCGGGCTCTCCAGCGGCACCAGCCGGCCGTTGACCCGGCCGCCGATGCAGTGGTGGCCCACCTCGGTGTGGACCGCGTAGGCGAAGTCGACCGGCGTGGAGCCCGCCGGCAGGCCCATGACCTGTCCCTGCGGGGTGAAGACGTAGACCTCGCGGGCGTTGATCTCGAAGCGCAGCGAGTCGAGGAACTCCCCCGGGTCGGAGGTCTCCCGCTGCCACTCGAGCAGCTGGCGCAGCCAGGTCATGTCGTTGATCGCACCGGAGTCGGACGGCTCGCCCTTGCCGCTCGCGGTGGCGTCCTCCTTGTACTTCCAGTGCGCCGCGACGCCGTACTCCGCGCGACGGTGCATCTGGTGGGTGCGGATCTGGATCTCCACCGGGTTGCCGCCCGGGCCGATGACCGTCGTGTGCAACGACTGGTACATGTTGAACTTCGGCATCGCGATGTAGTCCTTGAACCGGCCGGGCACCGGGTTCCACCGCGCGTGCAGCGCGCCGAGGACCGCGTAGCAGTCGCGCACCGTGTCGACGAGCACCCGCACCGCCACCAGGTCGTAGATCTCCTCGAAGTCGCGGCCGCGCACGATCATCTTCTGGTAGACGGAGTAGTAGTGCTTCGGCCGCCCGGTGACCGTGGCCTTGATCTTGGCCGCGCGCAGGTCCTGCTTGATGTAGTCGCGGACGCCCGCGAGGTACTCCTCCCGGGCCGGGGCACGCTCGGCGACGAGCCGCACGATCTCGTCGTAGACCTTGGGGTACAGCGTCGCGAAGGACAGGTCCTCGAGCTCCCACTTGATGGTGTTCATGCCCAGCCGGTGGGCCAGCGGCGCATAGATCTCGAGCGTCTCGTTGGCCTTCCGCTGCGCGGACTCGACCGACACGTAGCGCCAGGTGCGCGCGTTGTGCAGGCGGTCGGCGAGCTTGATCACCAGCACCCGGATGTCGCGGGCCATGGCGACGACCATCTTGCGCACCGTCTCGGCCTGCGCGGCGTCGCCGTACTTCACCTTGTCGAGCTTGGTGACGCCGTCGACGAGGCCCGCGATGTCCGCACCGAAGTCCCGGGTCAGCTGGTCGAGGTCGTACTCCGTGTCCTCCACCGTGTCGTGCAGCAACGCCGCCGCCAGGGTGTCGGGCGTCATCCCGAGCTCGGCCAGGATCGTGGTGACGGCGAGGGGGTGGGTGATGTAGGGGTCGCCGCTCTTGCGCAGCTGCCCGCGGTGGCAGCGTTCGGCGACGGCGTAGGCCCGTTCGATCACCGAGAGGTCGGCCTTGGGGTGGGTGCCCCGCACGGTCCGGAGCATCGGCTCGAGCACGGCGTTGGTGCTCGGCCGCGGTCCACCCAGCCTGGCGAGCCTCGCCCGGACCCGCGACGGGGCAGGCGAGGGTGGCAGCGCGCCAGCCGGTTCCTCGCTCATGTCTCCAGTCTAGGCAGGGGGCACACCGCTTCGGAGCGGCGCGGCGGGTGACATCGGTGCGATTTGCCCCTCGCCGACCGCGCAACTCCCCACTAGGGTGCCCAACGAGGCAGGCTGGCCCCAGGGCCTCCCTGTCCAGCACAGCCGAACACAGCGATCACAGCCGATCACTCAGAGGTGAGCGAATGTCGACGACGTCATCCGCACCACGGTCGGGTGAACCCCGGCTGGCCCCGCTGCTGCCGGCCGGCGAGCCGGTGGAGGCGCTGCTGCGCAAGGCCCAGTTCTTCCTCCCCGGCGAGCCGACGCCCGACCACCGCGAGCTGCACCGCGAGGGCGGTCGCCGGGCCGAGGCCTTCTACCGCGAGCGGTGGCGGCACGACAAGGTCGTCCGCTCGACCCACGGGGTGAACTGCACCGGCTCGTGCTCCTGGAAGGTGTACGTCAAGGACGGCATCATCACCTGGGAGACCCAGCAGACCGACTACCCCTCGGTGGGGCCGGACTCGCCGGAGTACGAACCACGCGGCTGCCCGCGCGGCGCCTCGTTCTCCTGGTACACCTACTCCCCCTCCCGGGTGCGCTACCCCTACGTCCGCAGCCCGCTGCTCGAGCTGTGGCGGGAGGCCCGCCGGGAGCACGCCGACCCGGTCGAGGCCTGGGCCAGTATCGCGTCGGACCCCGACAAGACCGCCCGCTACAAGTTCATGCGCGGTCGCGGCGGACTGGTGCGGGCCAGCTCCGACGAGGTCATCGAGCTGATGGCCGCCGCGCACGTACACACCATCAAGCAGTACGGCCCCGACCGCGTCGTCGGCTTCTCGCCGATCCCCGCGATGTCCCAGGTCTCCTACTCCGAGGGCACCCGGTTCCTGTCGATGATCGGCGGGACGATCCTGTCCTTCTACGACTGGTACGCCGACATGCCGATCGCCTCGCCCCAGGTCTTCGGCGACCAGACCGACGTGCCCGAGTCCGGGGACTGGTGGAACTCCTCATACCTGATGATCTGGGGCACCAACCTGCCGATCACCCGGACGCCCGACGCCCACTTCATGACCGAGGCCCGCTACCGCGGCCAGAAGGTCGTCGTGGTCAGCCCGGACTACTCCGACCACACCAAGTTCGCCGACGACTGGCTGCCGTGCGCACCGGGGACGGACGCCGCGCTGGCGATGTCCATGGGACACGTCGTCCTGACCGAGTTCTTCCGCGACCGGCAGGTCCCCTACTTCACCGACTACGTCAAGACCTACACCGACCTGCCGTTCCTGGTGACGCTGACCGAGCGTGAGGACGCCTACGTGCCCGGCCGGTTCCTCACGGCGGCAGACCTCGGCGGGGAGGCAGCGGAGCGGGAGAACGCCGTGATGCAGACGGTCCTCCTCGACGCCGCCACCGGCGAGCCGTTCCTGCCCGACGGCACCGTCGCCTCCCGGTACGGCGAGGCCGGCCGCGGCCGCTGGAACCTCGACCTGGGCGACGTCGACCCCCTGCTGTCCCTGTATGAGGGGCACGAGGCCAGCGTCGCCGTCGACCTGCCACGGTTCGACGTGGGTGAGACCGAGGGCGGCGGCGCGGTCCGCCGCGGCGTGCCGGTCCGCCGGATCGGCGACCACCTGGTCACGACGGTCTTCGACCTGCTGATGGCGCAGTACGCCGTGGCCCGCGACGGGCTGCCCGGCGAGTGGCCGGCCGGCTACGACGACCCGACGCCCTACACGCCGGCCTGGCAGGAGCAGATCACCGGCGTCCCTGCAGCCGCCGCCACCCGCGTGGCGCGCGAGTTCGCGCGCAATGCCGAGCTCTCGCACGGGCGGTCGATGATCGCGATGGGGGCGGGCACCAACCACTGGTTCCACTCCGACCAGATCTACCGCACCTTCTTCACGCTCACCATGCTGTGCGGCTGCCAGGGTGTGAACGGCGGCGGCTGGGCCCACTACGTGGGCCAGGAGAAGGTCCGGCCGCTCACCGGTTTCCAGCAGGTCGCGTTCGCCCTCGACTGGCAGCGTCCCACCCGCCACATGACCGGCACGTCCTTCTTCTACCTGCACACCGACCAGTGGCGCTACGAGAGCTTCGGGGCGGACGAGATGTCCAGCCCGCTGGGGCCGGGGAAGCTGCGCGGTCACGCGTTCGCGGACTGCCTGGTGCAGGCCTCCCGGATGGGCTGGACGCCGTCCCACCCGGCGTTCGACCGCAACCCCCTGGACGTCGCCGACGAGGCCGCCGCGGCCGGCAAGCCGGTCGCCGAGCACGTCGTGGACGAGCTGAAGGAAGGGCGGCTGCACTTCGCCGACACCGACCCGGACAACCCGGCCAACTTCCCCCGGATCATGACGGTCTGGCGTGCCAACCTGCTGGGGTCGTCCGGCAAGGGCATGGAGTACTTCATGCGGCACCTGCTCGGCGTCGAGGACGCCGTCCGCGCGGACGAGTCGCCCGAACACCTGCGCCCGAAGGAGGTCCGCTGGCGCGACGAGGCGCCCCGGGCCAAGCTCGACCTGGTCACCACGCTCGACTTCCGGATGACGAGCACCTGCAGCTATTCCGACATCGTGCTGCCGGCCGCCACGTGGTACGAGAAGTACGACATCTCCACGACCGACATGCACCCGTTCGTGCACTCGTTCAACCCGGCGATTCCCCCGCCGTGGGGTGCCCGCACCGACTTCGAGTGGTTCAAGGCGCTCGGCGAGGAGTTCTCGCGGCTCGCGGCCACCCACCTGGGGACGCGCACGGACATCATGGCCACCCCGTTGATGCACGACAGCCCCGACGAGCTCGCTCAGCCCGGTGGCCGGGTGCTCGACTGGACCCGTGGCGAGTGCGAACCGGTGCCGGGTGTCACGATGCCGCGGCTGATCACCATCGAGCGCGACTACGGTGCGGTTGCCGAGAAGATGGCCGCCCTCGGCCCCCTGGTCGACACGGTCGGCACGGGCGTCAAGGGGATCAGCTGGAAGCCCGCCGCAGCGGTCGATCTGCTCGGTCGCGCCAACGGCCGGGTCCGTCACGGGCTGGCCGCTGGTCGCCCGAGGCTCGACCGGGACATCCACGTGGCCGAGGCGATCCTGGCGCTGTCCGGCACCACCAACGGCGAGGTCGCCGTGCAGGGCTGGCGGGCGCTCGAGGAGCGCACCGGGGTGGAGCTGGCGGACCTCGCCGAGGAGCGGTCCGGTGATCGGATCTCCTTCGCCGACACGCAGACCCAGCCGCGCGCGGTGATCACCTCGCCGGAGTGGTCCGGCAGCGAGACGGGGGGCCGCCGCTACTCCGCGTTCGTGGTCAACGTCGAGCGCAAGAAGCCCTGGCACACGCTGACCGGCCGGATGCACTTCTTCCTCGACCACGACTGGATCGCGGAGTACGGCGAGGGCCTGCCCACCTACCGGCCGCCGCTGGACTACGTGCGCCACTTCGGCGACCAGGGCCTGCGTGAGGAGGGACGGCCCGAGATCACGGTCCGTTACCTCACCCCGCACTCGAAGTGGTCGATCCACTCGGAGTACCAGGACAACCTGCACATGCTGCGGCTCTTCCGCGGCGGGCCGGTGATCTGGATGAGTCCGGGTGACGCGGCCAAGATCGACGTCCAGGACAACGACTGGATCGAGGCGTTCAACCGCAACGGGGTCGTGGCCTGCCGCGCCGTCGTCACGCACCGGATGCCCGAGGGCACGGTGTTCATGTACCACGCGAAGGACCGGCACCTGATGGTGCCCAAGTCGGAGGTGTCCGGCTGGCACGGCGGCGGCGACAACTCGCTGACCCGCCTGGTCGTCAAGCCCACCCACATGATCGGTGGCTACGGCCAGTTCAGCTGGGGCTTCAACTACTACGGCCCGACCGGCAACCAGCGCGACGAGATCACCGTGATCCGCCGCCGCTCACAGGAGGTCCAATACCGATGAGGCCCATGGCGCAGGTCGCGATGGTGATGAACCTGGACAAGTGCATCGGCTGTCACACCTGCTCGGTGACCTGCAAACAGACGTGGACCAACCGCCCCGGGATGGAGTACGTCTACTTCAACAACGTCGAGACCAAGCCCGGCGTCGGTTACCCCCGCCGCTACGAGGACCAGGAGCAGTGGCACGGCGGCTGGACCCTCGACAAGCGAGGACGCCTGCAGCTCAAGGCCGGTGGCCGGGTGCGCAAACTGTTGTCGATCTTCTGGAACCCCGACCTGCCGACGATCGACGACTACGGCGACCCGTGGACCTACGACTACCAGAGCGTGATCGACGCGCCGCTCGGCGCCCACAACCCGTCGGCCCACTCGATCTCCGCCCTGACCGGCAAGGACGTCAACCTGTCCTGGGGTCCCAACTGGGAGGACGACCTGGCCGGCGCACCGACGCGCGCGACGGCCGACCCCAACCTCACCGGCCTCGAGGACCGGGTGAAGATGGAGTTCGAGAACGTCTTCATGTTCTACCTTCCCCGGATCTGCGAGCACTGCCTCAACCCCTCGTGCGTCGCGTCCTGTCCCTCGGGTGCGATGTACAAGCGCAGCGAGGACGGCATCGTGCTCGTCGACCAGGACCGTTGCCGCGGCTGGCGATTCTGCGTGTCCGGCTGCCCCTACAAGAAGGTCTACTTCAACCACCGCACCGGCAAGGCGGAGAAGTGCACCTTCTGCTTCCCGCGCATCGAGCAGGGGCAGCCCACCATCTGCTCCGAGACGTGCGTGGGTCGGCTGCGCTACCTCGGGCTGTTCCTGTATGACGCCGACAAGGTCCTCGAGGCGGCCTCCACCCCCGATCCCCAGGACCTCTACGAGGCGCAGTTGTCGGTCTTCCTCGACCCCGAGGACCCGCAGGTGCGGGCCGAGGCCGAGAAGGCGGGCATCCCGCACGACTGGGTCGAGGCGGCTCGGCGGAGTCCCGTCTACGCCCTGGCGTGCAAGCACAAGGTGGCGCTGCCCCTGCACCCCGAGTACCGCACGCTGCCGATGGTCTGGTACATCCCGCCGCTCTCCCCCGTCGCCGACGTGGCGCACGCCCAGGGCTACGACGAGAACGACGCCGACCAGGTCTTCGCCACGATCGACTCGCTGCGCATCCCGATGGACTACCTGGCCAACCTGTTCACCGCTGGCGACGCCAGCCACATCCGGCGGGTTCTGCGCAAGCTCACCGCGATCCGGGCCTTCATGCGAGCCGGGCAGCTCGGCATCGACCCAGCGGACGACCTGCCCGAGGCCGTGGGCGCGACCGCCGACGAGCTCGACGACCTCTACCGGCTGCTGGCGATCGCCAAGTACGACGAGAGGTACGTCATCCCTCCGGCCCACAGCGAGGACGCCGGCCGGCTGATGTCCCAGCACGAGCAGCTCTTCTGCAGCCTGGACACCCCCGGCGGACCCGGCATGGGCGGTCAGGGACCCCCCGGTGTCGAAGAGTTCCACGGAGGTGCCTCCCCCGGGGCCAGTCACCAGTTCCGTGACGACGCGGGCCGGACGCGCTTCAACCTGTTCGGTTGGAACGGCGAAGGGGCCGCGCCCGGACTGTTCCCCGAAGAGAGCTCTCCGTGAGACGGCACGACCCGGCCGGGACCTGGAAGCTCGCGTCGGTGCTGCTGCAGTACCCCACCGCTGCCCTCTTCGAGGGGGTGGCCGAGCTCGAGGCGGCGGCTGCCGGGGCCTCCCCTCCCGCGGCCCGCGAGCCCCTCGCGAACTTCCTGCGCTGGCTGCGCGACACCCCGCCGGAGCAGGTCGCGCAGCACTACGTCGAGACGTTCGACCTGCGGCGCCGCTGCGCGCTCTACCTGACCTACTACCGCTTCGGTGACACGCGTCGGAGGGGACTGGCGATGGTGGCCTTCAAGACGGCATACCGGACCGAGGGGCTGTCGCCCACCGACGACGAGCTGCCCGACTACCTCCCGCTGGTGCTGGAGTTCGCGTCCATGAACCGGCGCGGCGCCGACCTGCTCAGCCGGCACCGGGCCGACCTCGAGCTGCTGCGGCGGGCCCTGGAGGACGCCGGCTCCCCGTACGCGCACCTGGTCGAGGCGGTGCAGACCGGCCTGCCCTCCCTCGGCCGGCGGGAGCTGGGGCAGGTGAAGCGGGCCTGGCAGGAGGGCCCGCCCGAGGAGGAGGTGGGGCTCGAGCCGTTCGCCCCGCCGGAGTACCTGACGGGGACGGAGGCGCGGCGATGAGCAGCACCTGGGCCTATTTCTGGTGGGTCATCCTGCCCTACGTGTCGATGGCGGTGTTCATCGTCGGGCACATCTGGCGTTGGCGTTACGACCAGTTCGGCTGGACGACCTACTCCACCCAACTGCAGGAGCGACGTCGGCTGAAGTGGGGGGCGCCGCTGTTCCACTACGGCACCTTCGCGGCGATCGGCGGCCACGTCATGGGCATCCTGATCCCCGCGTCGTGGACCGAGGCGATCGGCATCAGCGAGCACGCCTACCACGTGTTCGCCGCCACCGCCGGCATCGTGGCGGCGGTGCTGGTGATCGTCGGAATGGTCATCCTGGCGGTGCGCCGGCTGCTCGTGCCACGGGTCAAGGCCACGACCAGCCCGGTGGACTGGGTGGCGTTGGTACTGCTGGGCATCATGGTGCTCCTCGGCATCGCGGTGACCGTCATCAACGCGCCGACCGGCCACGAGTACCGCGAGACCATCTCCATCTGGTTCCGCAGCCTGTTCACCGGGAACGCCAACATCGCCGTCGCCCAGGAGGCGCCGATCTACTTCCAGATCCACGCGATTGCCGCGTGGGTGCTGTTCCTGCTGTGGCCCTTCACCCGACTGGTCCACGCCTGGAGCTTCCCGCTGTGGTACCTCTGGCGCCCCTTCGTCGTCTACCGCAGCCGCAAGGCCGACCCGCCCGCCGAGTCGGGCACCGGCGGCCGCAAGTGGCGCAAGATCGGCACCCCCTACTGACAGGACGCCCGGGCGACCGGCAGACCCGGGCAGGACGGAGGCACGGATGACCACCGACAGCTACGGGACCCGCGACCAGCTGGTCGTCGACGGCCAGAACTACCTGATCCACCGGCTGGACCGGGTGGAGGGGTCAGCCCGACTGCCCTACAGCCTCAAGGTGTTGCTGGAGAACCTGCTGCGCACCGAGGACGGCCGGTTGGTCACGAAGGAGCAGATCGACGCGGTCGCCGGGTGGGACCCCGACGCGGCGCACGGCCGGGAGATCCAGTTCACGCCCGCCCGGGTGCTGATGCAGGACTTCACCGGGGTGCCCTGCGTCGTCGACCTGGTGGCGATGCGGGACGCGATCACCGAGCTCGGCGGCGACCCGAAGAAGATCAACCCGCTCATCCCGACCGAGCTGGTCATCGACCACTCGGTCATCGCGGACGTGTTCGGCCGGCCCGACGCGGCCCGGATCAACGCCCAGTTGGAGTTCGAGCGCAACCAGGAGCGCTACCAGTTGCTGCGGTGGGCCCAGCAGGCGTTCCGCGACTTCGCCGTGGTGCCCCCGGACACCGGTATCTGCCACCAGGTGAACCTGGAGCACCTGGCGCGCACCGTCTTCGTGCGAGAGGACGACCACGGCGACAAGCACGCCTACCCGGACACCCTGGTCGGCACCGACTCGCACACGCCGATGATCAACGGGCTCGGCGTGCTCGGCTGGGGTGTCGGCGGCATCGAGGCCGAGGCGGCCATGCTCGGCCAGCCGCTGAGCATGCTCGTGCCGCCGGTCGTCGGCCTCAAGCTCACCGGCGAGCTGCCGGCCGGCAGCACCGCCACCGACCTCGTGCTCACCATCGCCGAGCTGCTCCGCAAGACCGGCGTGGTCGGCAAGTTCGTGGAGTTCTACGGCCCCGGCGTGGCCAACGTGCCGCTCGCCAACCGCGCCACGATCGGCAACATGAGCCCGGAATACGGCTCGACCTGTGCCATCTTCCCGATCGACGAGGTGACGCTCGACTACCTCCGGCTGACCGGCCGCGCGGACCACCAGGTGCGGCTGGTCGAGGCCTACGCCAAGGAGCAGGGCCTGTGGCACGATCCCGACCGGGAGCCGGACTACTCGGTGCGGCTCGAGCTCGACCTGGGCACCGTGGAGCCGTCCATCGCGGGGCCGAAGCGTCCCCAGGACCGCATCCCGCTCCGGCTGGTGCCACACGCCGTCGCCCAGCTGCTCGGAGGCAGCTCGGTCGAGGAGACGCTGCAAGGTCTGGACGAGGCGTCCGACGAGTCCTTCCCGGCCAGTGACCCGATCGCGGTGGACCACGACGACCCGGGTGACTCCCCGCATACGCCGTGCTCCTGCGGATCGACGCACGAGTGGCCCTCCTCGCCCACCGAGATCACTCTCGAGGACGGCACCCGCACCAGCGTGGACAACGGGCACGTGGTCATCGCCGCCATCACCTCGTGCACCAACACGTCCAACCCGTCGGTGATGGTCGGTGCCGGCCTGCTGGCGCAGAAGGCGGTCGAGCGTGGGCTGGTGAGCAAGCCCTGGGTCAAGACCTCCCTGGCTCCGGGGTCGCGCGTCGTGACCGACTACCTGACCGGCACGGGCCTCACCCCGGCCCTGGAGAAGCTCGGATTCGACCTCGTCGGCTACGGCTGCACCACCTGCATCGGCAACTCCGGCCCGCTGATCCCCGAGGTCAGCAGCGCGGTGAACGACGCCGATCTGACGGTGTGCTCGGTGCTGTCCGGCAACCGCAACTTCGAGGGACGCATCCACCCCGAGACCCGGATGAACTTCCTGTGCTCGCCTCCCCTGGTCATCGCCTACGCGCTGGCCGGCACCATGCACGTCAACCTCACCCAGGACCCGCTCGGCCACGACCCCGACGGAAACCCGGTGTACCTCAAGGACATCTGGCCCTCCGAACAGGAGGTCGCCGAGCTCGTCGACGGCTCGCTGCACGCCGACATGTTCACCAGCGGCTACAGCGACCTGTATGCCGGGGACGACAACTGGCGCGGCCTCCCGGTGCCCGAGGGCGAGATCTTCCAGTGGGACGACGAGTCGACCTACGTGCGCCGGCCGCCCTACTTCGACGGGATGCCCCGCGAGCCCGAGCCGCTCAGCGACATCTCCGGGGCCAGGGTCCTCGCCAAGCTCGGCGACTCCGTGACGACCGACCACATCAGTCCCGCCGGAGCCTTCAAGACCGACTCTCCCGCCGGGCAGTACCTGACCGAACGCGGCCTCACCCGCAAGGAATTCAACTCCTACGGCTCGCGGCGCGGCAACCACGAGGTGATGATCCGCGGGACCTTCGCCAACGTCCGGCTGCGCAACCAGCTGGCCCCCGGCACGGAGGGCGGGTTCACCCGTGACCTGAGTCGTCCCGACACGCCGGTGACCACGATCTACGACGCGTCGGCCAGCTACGCCGAGTCCGGAACCCCGCTGCTGGTGATCGCCGGAAAGGAGTACGGCTCCGGGTCGTCGCGCGACTGGGCCGCCAAGGGGACGCTCCTGCTGGGCGTGCGCGCGGTGCTGGCCACGTCATACGAACGCATCCACCGGTCCAACCTCATCGGCATGGGGGTGCTGCCGCTGCAGTTCGCCGAGGGGCAGGACGCCGAGTCACTGGGGCTGACGGGCGAGGAGGTCTACGCGGTGACCGGCCTGGCCGGCGGCGAGGTGCCCGAGACGGTGCAGGTCCGTGCCGAACAGGACGGCCAGGTCAAGGAATTCGAGGCCACCGTCCGGATCGACACCCCGGCCGAGGCGGCGTACTACCAGCACGGCGGGATCCTGCAGTACGTCCTGCGCCAGTTGCTGGAGACCTAGCGGTGGTGGCCCTCCTACCGGAGCGCCACCTGCTCAACGATCCGGGTGCGGGGGTCCCACCGACGCCCGCTCGATGAGGGCACCCTGCAGACGGTGCTCCGCCGGGTCGCGTTGCTGTCCCTCCACGCTGTCCAGCAGCAGCTCACAGGCCTTGACACCGATCTCGAAGACCGGCTGGGAGAACACCGTGAGCGGCGGCGAGACGACCTCCGCCCAGTCGGCGTCGTCGAACCCGACCACGGACACGTCGTCAGGACAACGCAATCCGAGCTCACGCAGGCCCACCAGCACGCCGAGGGACAGCACGCTGTCGAACGCGAGGACGGCCGTCGGCGGCTCCGGGAGGGCCATCAGCTCCTTGGTGGCAGCCGCCGCGTCGTCCCGGTGGAAACCCCCGGCGCTCAGGTACTCCGGGCGCAACGGCACACCCGCCTCGGTCAGCGCGTCCCGGTAGCCCGCCGCGCGGTCGCCCAGCGTCGTCACCGTGATCTTCTCGACGTCCTTCATCCCCGTGCGACGCAGTCGGGGCAGGACCGACGGGTTACCGCCGGTCACGATGGCGATGCGGGTGTGTCCGTGGTCGAGCAGGTGGCGGGTCGCCTCCGCGGCGGCGCCGACGTTGTCGAGACCCACCATGTCGGTGGCGACGTCCGGCCGGGCGCGGTCGAGCAGGACGACCGGAACCTCTGACGAGGCCACCTGGTTGAGGTACGTCGAGTCACCGTCATTGGTGGGACAGATGATCAGGCCGTCCACCTGGCGTTCGACCAAGGTGCTGAGCGCCTGGTCCTCCAGGGCATCGTCCTCGTCGGTGTTGACGAGGACCACGTCGAAGCCGCGCCGGCGGGCGGTGTCGGTGATGCCGGCGAGCGCCCGGTAGAAGAACGGGTTCTCGATGTCGGCCAGCACCACGCCCAGCGTCTGCGTGGTGCCCTTGATCATGCTGCGGGCGAGCCGGTTGGGACGGTAGCCGAGCTCGGCCGCCGCCGTGCGCACCCGCTCCCTGGTGCTCCCGCCGACCGAGCCGTAGTCGCCGAGCGCCCGGGCCGCGGTGGCCGTGGAGACGCCGGACCGCTTGGCCACGTCGGTGATGGTGACGCGTCCGTTGCGGCTCCCCTTCGACATGGCCTCTTCCTACCAGATCGCGAACAACCCTTGACACCGCCCTCAACCGATGAGAACGTTACCAACACCTCGCGATGAGAACGTTCTCTCGCCCCGTTTCACGACCTCGGAGAGCCGATGCCCGACACCCTGCCCCTCAAGCCCATCGACGCCGACACCGCCGACAAGATGCGGGAGGCCGTCGCCGAACGGGACGCCATTGCGGCGGCCGTCGCCCCCCTCGTCGAGTCGGGGCTGCGCAACGTCTACTTCGTCGGGGCCGGTGGCTCGCTGATCTGCAGCTACCCCGCCCACTACCTGCTCCAGCGCAAGGCCTCCTTCCCGGTCTTCCAGCTGCAGAGCGACGAGCTCAACGCCAGCCAGCCGGCGCTGATGGGCCCGGGGTCCCTCGTGGTCCTCGCCTCCTACACGGGCAAGACCAAGGAGACCGTCCAGGCCGCCCACACCGCCAAGAAGACCGGCGCCACGGTGATCGCCGCGGCGAAGAAGGACACCCCGCTCGCCGACGCCGCGGACGTGGCCTTCCCCGCCAAGAGCGACATCTTCGAGCTGGTCCTCGCCTACGTGCTGCTCGAGGCCACTGGTGCCGACGTCGACTCCGCGGCCGTCAGCGACACGCTGCAGGCGCTGCCGGACGCCGTGCGGCACGCCGTCGAGGAGTCCGAGGAGCACCTGGCGCAGATCGCGGCGGCCTTCAAGGACGAGCCCATCACCTACGTGCTCGGCTCCGGCCCCACCTACGGCTGGGCCTACGGACTGGCCATGTGCTTCCTGCAGGAGATGCAGTGGAAGGACGCCGCCGCCTTCAACACCGGCGAGTTCTTCCAGGGCGCCTTCGAAGTGGTCGACGACGACACCGCGGTGCTGCTCTGGCTCGGTGAGGACGCCAGCCGACCGCTCGCCGAGCGCGGCAAGCGGTTCCTCGACACCTACTGCAAGAAGGCGCAGTACATCGACGTCGCGGACCTCACCCTGCCGGGCGTCCCGGAGGAGTTCCGGGGCGACGTGACGGGCATCGTCGTCGGCGCCCTCGCGAACCGCCTCGCCCAGCACTACGAGTCGGTGCGCGGGCACGACCTCGAGCAGCGGCACTACATGTTCAAGGTCGACTACTGAGCCGGCCATGCTGAACTTCGACGAGGACCGATACCGGCGGATCCAGACCGGTGCCGTGGGGCTCCAGCCCGGACTCCACCAGTTGATGGGCTCCCTCACCGACCGGGGGCTGACGAACCTCTTCTTCGTCGGCTCCGGCGGTGCGGGGATCCTGATGCAGCCGGCCGCCGGGCTGCTCCGCGCCCGCTCGGCACTACCGGTGTTCGACCCGACACCGGCGGAGCTGGTGGCGACCGGATCCGGCCAGCTGGGGCCGGACTCGGTGGTGGTCATCCCGTCGCTCTCCGGCACCACCAGCGAGAGCGTGAGTGCCCTCGCCTACTGCCGGGAGCGCGGGGCCACCGTCGTCTCGCTGACCGGGCACGCCGACACCCCGCTCGCGCGCGACGCCCACCACAGCTTCGTCAACTTCGCCGCGGACGACACGTCGTGCGAGTCGTTCTACCTGCAGTCCCTGGTGATCGCGCTGTCGTTGATGCGGCACCGGGGCGAGCTGGAGCAGCACGACGAGATCGTGGCCGAGCTCGCCGGCCTGCCCGACCTCCTGGTCGAGCTCAAGCGCGCCTTCGAACCGCGCGCGGCCGAGCTGGCGGAGCGGATCGCCGCCCGTGACTACCACGTCATCACCGGTGCCGGCAGCAGCTGGCCGGAGGCCTGGTACTACGGCATGTGCATCCTCGAGGAGATGCAGTGGATCCGGACCCGCCCGGTCCACGCGGCCGACTTCTTCCACGGCACTCTCGAGCTGGTGGAGCCCGGCGTCAGTGTCCTGCTGCTCAAGGGCGAGGACCCGGCCCGGCCGCTCGTCGAGCGGGTGGAGCACTTCCTGCCACAGGTCATCGACGACAGCCTCGTCCTCGATGCCGCGCAGCTGCCCCTGCCCGGGGTGTCGGCGCGGACCCGCGCGCTGGTGTCCCCGGTCCTGCTGGCCGCGGCCCTGGAACGCGTCAGCGCGCACCTGGAGGTGCTTCGGGACCACCCCTTGTCCACCCGCCGCTACTACCGGCGTCTCGCCTACTAGACCCACGCCATGACCAGGGACCCTGGTAGGCCTCGCGCCACACCGTCACCCCGGGAGCACGCGCCCGGGCGCGCCCCGCTGCGGTTGCTCACCGTGGGCGACAACGTCGTCGACCAGTACCCCCAGCGCGGCGTGATGTATCCGGGCGGCAACACCGTCAACGTCGCCGTGCACGCCAGCCGACTCGGCGCGCACGCCGCGTACCTGGGCGTGCTCGGCTCCGACACGGCGGGCCGCGCCGTCCTGACCGCGCTGCGGGACGAGGGGGTCGACACGAGCCACACCCGGTGCCTGGACGGTCCCAACGCGCGCGCGGTCGTCCAGGTGGTCGACGGCAACCGGGTGTTCCTGGACGGTGACGCCGGCGTCTCCAACTTCCGGCTCACCGGCGACGACCTACGGCTGGCCGGCACCTACGACCTGGTCCACACCGGGGAGTGCTCCTTCCTCGAGGACCAGGTCGCCGAGCTCGCCGCCGCCACCACACGGCTGTCCTTCGACTTCTCCGAACGTCCGTGGGACTACGTCCAGCAGTATGCGGGGCTGGTCTCCATCGCGATCTGCTCCGCCCCCAACGCGGACCCCTCCCTGGCCCGCCGCCGGGTGGAGCAGCTGCGGGCCCTCGGTGCCGACACCGCGGTCGTCACGCTCGGGCCGGGCGGCGCCGTGGCGCTGCAGGAGGAGCTCGTGCACCGCTCGGCGCCGGACGGACCCATCGTCGACACGCTCGGCGCCGGCGACGCCTTCATCGCTTCGTTCCTCGTCGACCTCGCTCGCGGTCGTGATCTCGGCTCGGCGCTCGAGTCCGCGACCGCCTACGCCACCGCCAACTGCGCCGACTTCGGTGCCTTCGGCCACGCCGTCGCGCTGGCCGAGGACACCACCACCTGATCCCGCCAACAGATCGGACCCGTCATGAAGCGCCTCACCCCCACCACCGCCCTCGTGCTGAGCGCCACGGCCGCCCTCGCCCTCGCCGCCTGCGGCGCTCCCGGCGCGCCGGAGTCCTCCGGCGGCGGAGGCAACACCCCCGCGGCCCTGGACACCCCCGCCAAGAAGTCAGGGACGCTCAGCATCATCACCAAGTACGCCGACCCCGAGTACGCGCCCTACTTCGTCGCCATGGCGAAGGCCTACGAGAAGGAGAACCCCGGGGTCAAGGTTGATCTCACCCAGGTCGGCGACCAGCCCTACAAGGACAAGATCCGGGTCCTCACCGCGTCGAAGAGCCTGCCGGACATCTACTTCTCCTGGGCCGGCGACTTCGCCAACAAGTTCATCCGCGCCGGTCTGGCCAGCGACCTCACGGAGGTCCTCGGACCGGACACGGCCTGGGGCAAGAGCATGACTCCCGCGGCGCTGGACGCCTTCGAGTACGAGGGCAAGAACTACGGCGTCCCGCTCAACCTCGACGCGAAGTACATGGTCTACAACAAGGCCGCGTTCAAGAAGGCCGGGCTCACCGGTCCGCCCTCGACCCTGGAGGAGCTGCTGCAGGACTGCGGCAAGCTCAAGTCGGCCGGCTACACGCCGATCGCCTTCGGCAACAAGTTCGGCTGGCCGGCGATCCACTACATCACCCAGCTCAACGCCTTCAACGTCCCGGAGGCGACCCGGACCAAGGACTACAACCCGGCTTCCGGCGCCTTCACCGACCCCGGCTACGTGACGGCGATGGAGCAGTACGCGTCGATCCTCGACAAGTGCACCAACGCCAACGCGAACGGCATGTCGCACGAGACCGCCCAGGCCAACTTCCTCAGCGGCAAGGCGGCGATGCACTACCTCGAGCTGGTGGAGTTCCCGCTGATCAGCAAGAAGAACGGCGCCAGCGCCCAGGTCGTGGACAACTGGTCGTTCTTCCGGCTGCCGCCGCCGGAGGGGGCCAAGGGCGACACCAACACCCTCACCGGCGCGCCCGACGGGTTCCTCGTCAACAGCAAGAGCAAGAACGCCGCACTGGCGGTCGACTTCCTCAAGTTCGTCACCAACCGCACCAACGCGGCGAAGATGACCAAGCAGATCGGATTCCTCAGTCCGGTCACGGGATCGGCGACCAAGGCGAACACCTCCCCGCAGCAGCGGGAAGCCCTGGCCGACCTGGAGAAGGCCGACTCGTTCGCCATCTGGCTGGACACGGTCACCAACGCCGATGTCGCCAATGCCTTCCTGTCCGGCGCCGAAGGGGTGACCAACGGCTCCCAGACGCCGGCGCAGGTCATCACGTCGGTCCAGCAGGCCGCCGAGAAGGTCAAGAAGCAGTTCGGCTGATGCCGGTGGGCCCGGACTCCTCCGGGCCCACCGCACCACCGTCCCGGTGAGGAGGAACAGCCATGATGACCCGCATCCACCGATGGCGCGCGCTGACGTGGGCGTTGCCAGCAGTCGTCCTGCTCGTCGTGTTCGTCTACTACCCCATCGTCGACAACTTCCGGCTGAGCCTCTACTCCTGGAACGCCTTCACGCCGCAGCCCGCGTTCGTCGGCCTGGGCAACTACCGCACCGCGATGGCGGACCCGATCTTCTGGCACTCACTGCTCAACAACGTTCTGTATGCGGTGATCTCGCTGGTCTTCCAGGTCGCCTTCTCGCTCGTGCTGGCCGCGATCCTCGAGGAGGTCGTCCACCGCCGGCTGCGCGGGATCCTGCGCACGATCTACTTCATCCCCGCGACCATCTCGATCACCGTCGCGGGCATCCTGTTCTCGTTCATCTACAACCCGCAGTTCGGCCTGGTCAACAAGGGGTTGGAGGCCATCGGCCTCGGGTCCCTCACCCACGACTGGCTGGGCAGTCCGGACACGGCGATCTTCGGCATCATCGGGATGAGCCAGTGGCAGAGCATCGGCTACACCGCGGTGCTGTTCGTCGTCGCCATCCAGCGCATCCCCCGTGAGCTCTACGAGGCTGCACGGGTGGACGGTGCCGGGCACGTGCGGACCTTCTTCTCCGTCACGCTTCCGCTGTTGCGGGAGATGACGACCCTGGTGGTCATCCTGACCTTGTCGGGCGCCTTCCTCGTGTTCAACGAGATCATGGTCATGACCGCCGGCGGGCCGTCGAACAGCAGCCAGGTGCTCAACACGTGGCTGTACCACAACGCATTCATGGCCGACAACATGGGCTACGCGTCCGCGATCGCCACGGTGATCTTCGTGCTCACCTTCGCGATCTCCGCCGGACAGTTGCTCCTCTCCCGACGCCGGAGGGTCGAATGGTGACCGCACACACCGCCCCGACACCCGTCCGTGGACGCACCCACGCCCGCGTTCCCGCCAATCCTCGACCCGCGCTGCGCAGCACGGTGGCCCGGGTGGCGGTCTGGACGCTCCTCGTCCTGCTCGCCCTGCTGGTCATCTATCCCCTGTTGTGGATGGTCTTCAGCAGCTTCAAGAACAACGCCGAGGTCTTCGGCGACCCGTTCGGTCTCCCGGGTGAGTTGCGCTGGCAGAACTTCGCCGACGCCGCCAACGCCGGCGTCACGCGCTACTTCGTCAACAGCGTCGTCGTGACCGTGGCGTCGATCCTCACCACGACGCTGGTCAGCGCCTGGGCCGCCTACGGACTCGTGCGGATCAAGATCCCGCTGGGTGGGCCGATCCTGCTCCTGCTGCTCGGCGGGCTGATGCTGGCGCCGACGGTGGCCCTCGTCCCGCTCTTCGGGTTGCTGCAGGAGCTGCACATCTACAACACCTACTGGGCCCTGATCGTCCTCTACACCGCCTTCCGGATCCCCTTCACCACGTTCTTGATCCGGGCCTACATGATCGACCTCCCGCGGGACTTCGACGAGGCCGCCACGCTGGACGGTGCCTCCCGGGGCCAGATCTTCTGGCGGGTGATCCTGCCGATGTGTCGGCCGATCCTCGTCTCGGCCGCTCTCCTGCAGGCGCTGTTCGCCTGGAACGAGTTCGTGTTCGCCCTGGTCTTCATCAGCGACAACTCGCTCAAGACGCTTCCCGTCGGCCTCATGGACATGCAGAGCCGGCTGCTCACCGAGTGGCCGGTCCAGTTCGCCGGGCTGACCATGGCGGCGGTGCCGATGGTCGTGCTCTTCCTCATCGGCCAGCGGCAGTTCCTGCGCGGCCTCACCGACGGTATGGGCAAGTAGGGTCAGACGGCATGGCGCTGGTGATCTTCGACTGCGACGGGGTCCTCGTGGACACCGAGCCGATCGCCGCCCGCGTCGGCGCCCAGGTGCTCACCGGGCTCGGCTGGGAGCTCGAGCCCCAGGAGGTGATGGACCGCTTCCTCGGCTGCAGCGACGAGCACTTCCGGGCCGAGGTCGAGGAGCGGCTGGGTGACCGCCTGCCGCCGGACTGGGAGGCACGGTTCGGCCCCCTCACGGACGCGGCGTTCGCGACGGAGCTGACGGCGGTCCCCGGCGTCGTCGACGTCCTGGACGCCCTCGACGACCACCGGACTCCCACGTGTGTCGCCTCCAACGGGTCGCACGCCAAGATGCGCCGCACGCTCGGCCTGACCGGGCTCGCCCACCGGTTCGAGGGTCGACGGTTCAGCGCCACGGACGTCGCGCAGGGCAAGCCCGCGCCCGATCTCTACCTGCACGCGGCGGCAACCATGGGAGTGGGGCCGGCCGACTGCGTGGTCGTCGAGGACAGCCCGCGTGGAGCTCGGGCCGCGCTGGCGGCCGGAATGAGGTGTCTGGCGTTCGCGGGTCGGACACCACCCGCACGGTTCGAGCGCCTCGACGTCACCGTCTGCCCGTCGATGCCCGAGGTGCTGGCCGCGCTGCGCGAGCTCCTCCCGTCGCTCGTTGTCGCCGAGGGACAGCGTCAGGGTTGACGCCCTCTCGGCACACCGGCGTCGCGTGCTGACGCGTCTCAGACGGTGAGCACGACGTCGATCGTGCGCCCGGGCAGTCGCTCCCGCCCAGCAAGGAAGCCGATCTCCACGAGAGTCTGGAACGCCACCACCTGTCCGCCCGCGCGCTCGACCAGTTGACAGGTCGCCGCTGCGGTGCCGCCGGTGGCGAGGACGTCGTCCAGCACGAGGACCCGTGCTCCGGGCGCGAAGGCGTCGGTGTGCACCTCGATCGAGGCACTGCCGTACTCGAGCGCGTAGTCCTCGGACAGCGTCTTGCCCGGGAGCTTGCCCGCCTTGCGGACCGGGACGAACCCGAGGCCCAGCTCGTAGGCGACCGCGGCCCCGAGGATGAAGCCGCGGGCCTCGACCCCCACGACCAGGTCGACCGCTCCGCGCTGCCGCTTCGCGAGCTCCCGGACCACGACGGCCAGGGCCGGGCCGTCGGCGAGGAGGGGTGTGACGTCCTTGAACAACACGCCGGGGTGGGGGAAGTCGGGGATGTCGCGCAGGTGGCTCGCCACCAGGTCGCGCACCGACGAGTCGGGCGGCACGGTCACCTCAGCGCCGGGACTTGGGGGCACGTTTGGGCTGCCCTCGCGGTCCGGTCCGGGCGTAGGGGTGCAACTGGCGACCGGTGTGCGCGGAGGCACCGTCCGAGGATGGCGCCGTGCCGCCGACGCCGGCGCCTTCCGGCTCCCCCGCCTCGACCGGGGCAGCCGGTTGCTCGATGTCGTCGATCACCAGGCCGGTGTCGGAGACCTTGCGGCCGTGCGCCTGCTTCTCCTGGTACTTGCGCGCCTTCTTGGCGAGCTCCTTCATCGCGGGCTCCCGCTCGCGCAGGTCGGCCAGCAGCGGGGTTGCGATGAAGACCGACGAGTAGGTGCCCGCGGCGATGCCGACGAACAGGGCGAGGCTCAGGTCGAGCAGGGTGCCCGGGCCGAGGAAGGTGAAGCCGATGACCAGGATCGCACCCACCGGCAACAGCGCCACGACGGAGGTGTTGATCGACCGGACCAGGGTCTGGTTCACCGCCATGTTCGCGGCCTGGCTGTAGGTCTGGCGACCGCTGGCCAACGCCGCCCGGGTGTTCTCGCGGACCTTGTCGAAGACCACCACGGTGTCGTAGAGCGAGTACCCCAGGATGGTCAGGAAGCCGATCATCGAGGCCGGCGTGATCTCGAACTTGAACAGCGCGTAGATGCCGACGGTGATGACCAGGTCGTGCAGCAGGGCCACGAGCGCGGACAGCGACATCTTCCAGGTGCGGAAGTAGATCGCCAGCACGATGGACACGAGGACCAGGAACCAGATCAGCGCACTGATCGCCTTGTTCGTGACGTCCTTGCCCCAGGAGGCCCCGATGAAGTTGGCGCTGACCTGGTCCTCCGGCACGTCGAAGGTCTGCGCCAGGGTCTGCTGGGCCTCGTTGGTCTCGGTCTCGTTGAGCTTCTCGGTCTGGATCCGGACGGTGTCGGACCCGATCGTGGTGACGACCAGGTTCTCCGCACCGCCGGTGGCCTCGGCCATCGCGTCCTTGGCCTTGGACTCGAAGTTCTGGGTCGTCGAGAGACCGGACACCCGCAGCTCGGACCCGCCCCGGAACTCCAGTCCGAAGTTGAGTCCGGTGCCGAAGATCCCGATCCCGGCCAGCACCAGGATGACCGCCGAGATCGCGTAGAACACCTTCTGCCGGCCGACGATGTTGATGGACCGTCGGCCGGTGTAGAGGTCGTTGCCGAACTTCGCGAAGCTGAACATCAGGCACTTCCCCCTTCAGCCGGTCGCGGCTGGTGCACCGCGACCCGGCCCCGCCCCGCATACGTGATCTTCTTCGCTCCCAGCCGTTCGGGATCGAAGCCGGACCACTTGTGCCCGTTCCCGAAGAACTCGGTCGAGGACAGGATCGTGAGCAGCGGGTGGGTGAACAGCACCACCACGACGACGTCGACCAGCGTGGTGAGGCCGAGGGTGAACGCGAACGCCTTCACGCTGCTCTCGGACAGGATGTAGAGCACCGCGGCGGCGAGGAAGTTGATGCCGTCGGAGATCAGGATGGTGCGTCGGGCCCGCGCCCAGCCGGTCTGCACCGCCGACCGCAGTTGTCTCCCGTCGCGCACCTCGTCTCTGACGCGTTCGAAGTAGACGATGAACGAGTCGGCGGTGATACCGATGGACACGATCAGACCCGTCACCCCGGCCATGGTGAGCCGGAAGTTGTGCGTGTAGCCGAGGAGGGTCACCAGGCCATAGCTGGAGACGCCGGCGATGAGCAGCGAGAACACCGTCACGAACCCGAGCGCGCGGTACTGCAGCAGCGAGTAGACCACCACGAGGAGCAGACCGATGAGCCCGGCCAGGATCCCCATCTTGAGCTGCTCGGTCCCCAGCTGCGGGCTGATCTGCTCGGAGGTCTGCACCTTGAACGACAGCGGCAGCGCACCGAACTTCAGCTGGTCGGCAAGCGTCTTGGCCGAATCCATGGTGAAGCTGCCGGTGATGCTCGCGCGCCCGTCGCGGATGACCGCCTGCGACTGCGGCGCGGAGATGACCTGACCGTCCAGCACGATGGCGAACCGCTTCTGCGGGTCGCCCTCCGCGTGCGGGGTGAGCCGTTCGGTGACCTTCTGGAACTGCTTGGCGCCGACGCTGTCGAAGGTGAGCGCCACCTCGACGACGCCGGTCTGGACGCCGTTCTGCCCGACCTGGTAGCCCGCGCTGGCGTCCTTGATGTGCTCGCCCGTCACCTCGGACGGGCCGAGGATGTACTTCTCCTTGCCGTCCTGGTTGCAGGCCACCATGGGCTCGTCCACCGCCGCGGGTTCCTGCTCGCGGCCCTTCGCGGTGCTGCAGTCGAGCTGCTGGTAGGCCTTGGTCAGCGCGGGCGTGATCCACGCGACGTCGCTGGCGTTCTTCGGCTTGGTCCGGGGCTGGTCGTCGCCCGCCCCGGTGGTCTCCGTCGCGGTCGGCGTGCTCGTGCCGGTGG
>CAYRLV010000003.1:31032-32849 GCA_964425155.1 uncultured Ornithinicoccus sp.
GTGCCGGTGGCGGTCCCCGTCGGCGTCGGCTCGTCGGTGGCGACCTTGACCGAGTTGCCCTTGGGGTGTCCGGACGAGGTGCCTGTCGGGGTGCCGTCCTTCGTGGTCGGCGCCTCCGTCGCCTCTCCGGTGGGCTCCCCCGTCGAGGTCGCCGTCGGTTTCGACGTCGCGTTCTTGGTGGGGGTGCCCGTCGGCTTCGGGTTGGCGGCGTTGGGGGTGGGGCAGCCGGGGGGCATCCCCGGCGCGGAGGAGGCGCAGATGACCGCGCGGAAGCGCATCTGTGAGGACTGCTTCAGCTCGTCGAGCGTCTCCTGGTCGGGGTTGCCGGGCAGGGAGACGACGATGTTGCTCTGTCCGAGGGTGGTCACCTCGGCCTCACTGACGCCGGTGCTGTCGACCCGCAGCCGGATGATGTTCACGGCCTGCTGGACCTGCTGGGAGTTGATCTGCTTGCCACCCTCGACCACCGGGGCGAGGACGATCTGACGGCCGCCCTCGAGGTCGAGTCCGAGCTTGGGCACCCACGCCTTCATCGGATTCGCCGCGCCGGAGGCGGCGACGATGCCGCCGAACAACCCGACGACGAGCAGCGCCAACAGCGCCAAGGTCTTCAGCGGTGTGCGGTTCTGGGGTTTGATCGCCACGTGCGGGAGGTCCTACTCGGTGGAGGGCTCCGAGTCGCCGCCCTCAGCGACCCTCGGGGCGGGTTTGCGCAGCACGGCGCGACGGTCGAACCGGACGTTCACTCCGGGGCTGATCTCGAGGGTCACGATGCTGTCGTCCATCGCGACGATCGTGCCGTAGAGCCCCGAGGTGGTCGCGACCTCGTCACCGACCTGCAGGCTGGCCTGCATCGCCTGCGTGTCGCGCTGCCGCCGACGCTGCGACATGAACATCCAGCCGATCAGCAGGATCGGGATGGCCAGGATGAGCAGGCTGCCGAGCCCGCTTCCACCACCTGAGGATGCCTCGGGAACGGCGAACGGCATGTGTGAATCCTTCGTGCTGACGGGAGCGATGCGTGGTCGGAGCGCGCGAGAAACCCAGGGCGGACCGCGGCGCAGAACTCGAGTCTATGTGAGCCGGGCCCCAGCGCCAAAGGGGGCCGCCCGGGCGGGTCGGGCGGGTCGCCCGGCCACGCCGGCTCAGGAGCCGAAGCGCCCGTCCCCCTCGTCCAGGGGAAGGGTCGGCGTGTCGCTGCCGGGAGGCGGGCTCAGGCCGACGTGCTGCCAGGCGAGCGGGGCCGCGGCACGACCCCGCGGCGTGCGCACCATGAACCCCTCCCGCACGAGGAACGGCTCGGCGACGGTCTCCACCGTGTCCGGTTCCTCGCCCACGGCCACCGCGAGGGTCGACAGGCCCACCGGACCCCCGCCGAACCGTCGACACAGGGCCTCCAGCACGGCCCGGTCGAGCCGGTCCAGCCCGCGCTCGTCGACGTCGAACAGGGCCAGGGCCGCCTGCGCGGCCTCCGCGTCGACCACGCTGCGCCCGTGCACCTGGGCCCAGTCGCGCACCCGCCGGAGCAGCCGGTTGGCGATGCGCGGGGTGCCGCGGGAGCGGCCGGCGATCTCGGCGATGCCCTCGGCCACGGCCTCCACGTCGAGCAGGGTGGCGTTGCGCTGCAGGATCTGTTCCAGGTCGTCGGTGGCGTAGAAGTCGAGGTGGCCGGTGAAGCCGAACCGGTCTCGCAGCGGGGCCGGCAGCAGCCCCGCGCGGGTGGTCGCGCCCACGACGGTGAACGGCGGCAGCTCGAGCGGGATGGCGGTGGCGCCCGGCCCCTTGCCGACCACCACGTCGACCCGGAAGTCCTCCAT
>CAYRLV010000004.1:0-25217 GCA_964425155.1 uncultured Ornithinicoccus sp.
ACGAAAGAACCCTGGACCGGCAGTCTCCGGTCCAGGGTTGATCTTCGGGGTGGACGTGAAGGGACTCGAACCCCTGACCTTTCGCGTGTGAGGCGAACGCTCTAACCAGCTGAGCTACACGTCCGTGGTGCGAGAAGGAGGATAACTGCTGCCCGGCCACCACCGCTAATCGGGTGGTCGCGCCACCGGATCACAACCCGGGCACGTCGTGCAGCCAGTGCTCGGCGAAGTCGGGGAAGAACCCCGGGATGCCGCTGATCTTGAACAGCACCCAGAAGATCCCCGCGACGGCCATGAGCGTGACGAACAGCACGAGCCCCTGGACCCACCACGCCTGTTGCTGGATCCAGGCGTTCCAGCTCTTCAGCGTCCGCTTGCCGAAGTTGAGGAGTCGGGCCGCCCACTCGAACTCGGAGGCCCAGATGCCCACGCCGATGAACACCACGAGCCAGCCGGGCCCGGGGAAGGGAATCATCACCGCGCCCCCGGCGACGACGAGCAGACCGAGCACACCGACCGCGATCCGGTAGATCAGGTGCGTGGTCGGGTTGGACCGGATCCGCCGTCGCCAGGCCCAGTCGTCCTCGTGGGCGTCGATGAAGACGTTGTCGTCGTCGTAGCGCGACCCCGCGTCACCCGACTCGCCGGACTCGCCGGACTCGCTCGGCGTCTCGTCGCGGCGACGCACGGGGTCCTCGATCACGGGTTGGGAGTCTCCGCGCCCCGTCGCGCGAAGATGGCCGCGGCCCGCTGGGTCACGGGGCCGGGGGCAGGCAGCTCGTGGTCGTCCACGGCGTGCACGCCGAGCACGTCCTTGGTCGAGGAGGTGATGAAGACCTCGTCCGACTCGCTCAGGGCGGACACCGGCAGCGCCTGCTCGACGACGGTGATCCCCTCGTCGCGGCACCATGCGATCACCAGCTCACGGGTGATCCCCGCCAGCGGTCCCGCCTCCAGCGGCGGGGTGAAGATGGTGCCGTCCTGCACCACGAACACGTTGGAGCCCGTGCACTCGCACAGCTCCCCGCGGGTGTTGGCGAAGATCGCCTCGATCCCGCCGCGCTCCTTGGCGTAGGCCAGGGCCACGACGTTGTCCGCGTATGACGTGGTCTTCAGTCCCGCGGTCGCTCCCCGTTCGTTGCGGGTCCAGGGCACGACGACGACCTTGCCCGACTCGGGCGGTCGCGCCGACGGGCCCGCGGTCACGATGTAGGTCATCGGGCCCTCGTCCCGGTCGGACCCCAGCGGGCCGTGCCCACCGGTCACGACGTAGCGCAGCCGGCCGAAGTCGATCGGGTTGCCGTCGAGGACGGCCGCGATCCCCTCGGACAGCAGGCCCCGGTCCGCCGGGGGCAACCCGAGGCCGGCCAGCGACCGGTCCATGCGTGCGTGGTGCCGGTCGAGCGCGAACGGTCGGCCGTCCGCGACCTTCGCCGTCTCGAAGACCCCGTCCCCGACACTCACGCCATGGTCCAACGCCGCGATCGCCGGCTTGTCGTCGACGCGTTCCCCGTTTACCCAGACACGAACCTCACCGGTGCTCATGGTCCGACTCTGCCAGATCAGCGGGCCGCGACACGAGCGACCCGGCAGGGAACGCGCAACCCCGCTCGGTCGTGCGAGCGAGAGTGCGGTGTGCATCAGGGCCACCCCAGCCACCGGGGCCACCGGGCCACCGGGGGCGGCCGCGGGGCAGCAAGTCGGCGTGCCACTGCACCGCGGCCTCCCCCGGGGTCCGCCGGCGGGGGCGTCCAGAAGTCAGACGCCCCCGATCCGGCTCTCCCGCAGCCACGGGTCACCCACCTGGGTGAGCCACGTGGCGGGAAGGCGGTCGGCCACCAGCCGCCGGGGGGCGACCGACCGGTCTGTGCGGCCCTGCGGGCCAGTGGCGCCGCCTCGGGGGGCCGCACCCACCGCGGCCGGTTCCCCGAGACGACGCAGGCCGGTGCGGCGGCGCGTCCGGGACGCGCACAGCTCGAGGTAGTGGCAGGCATCGGCCCCGGCCCACACCCCGCTGCCACGGACGACGGTGGGCAGCTCGGCGCGGCGCAGGCTGTCCCACCGCTCTCGCCAACTCTTGATCCGACGCCAGGCCACCGTGGTGATGGGCGCGCCGGTCATCGCGACGGCGTAGCCGAACTCGCGCACCGGATCCGACTCCGCGTGCCCGCGGAGGAAGTCGGCAGCAAGCAGGGTCCGCAGCACTTCGGGGTTGCCGATGTCGGTCCCTTCCTCCCAGTAGGCACGCATCAGGTGCCGCCGCACGTCGTCGGCCACTCCCGCGCCGGTCGCCTCGGCGAAGGCCGACACGGCGGCCTCGGTGCGTGGCACGAAGGGCCAGGGGCGATCCGGCAGCAGCTCGTGCTCGCCGAGGTGCGCGCGGACCCCCTCGAGAGCCTCCACGGCCTCGTCCCACGCGGCGCCCTGCAGCAACTGCCCCTTGACCGGCGTCCGACGATGCCACTGCACCGCGCGCCACTCCACGTGGACGCCCAGCTCCTGCAACGCGTCCACCCGCTGGCTCGCGAGATAACTCCACGGGTCACCGAAGTCGCCGTAGACCACGAGCCGCTCGCTCAGCGCCTGCCCACCGTCCATGACCCACCTCCCGGAGTCCTTGCCGTTGCCTGCGTCGAGCGTAAAGGCTTTTCTCTGGAATTCCCCGTGTTAAATATGTGGGGCCGCTCACCTGCCGACGGACGGCCCCGCATACCGTGGGTCCTGATCGGATCCGTCACCGATCGCTCAACCGTGCGGAGAGGTTGGTATGCCGTGACCGTCCCCCTGTCGATCCTCGACCTCGCTCGCATCGGCTCGCGGGAGAGCGCGGCCGAGAGCTTCCGAGCCAGCGTGCAGCTCGCCGAGCGCGCCGAAGCGTGGGGCTACCACCGCATCTGGTACGCCGAGCACCACAACATGCCCACCATCGCGTCCTCGGCGACGAGCGTGCTGATCGCGCACGTGGCGGCCCACACCAGCAGGATCCGGCTCGGCGCGGGCGGAGTGATGCTGCCCAACCACTCCCCCCTCGTGATCGCCGAGCAGTACGGCACCCTCGAGACGCTGCATCCCGGCCGGATCGACCTCGGCCTCGGCCGGGCTCCCGGCAGTGACCAACTGACCGCCCGCGCGCTGCGGCGCGACGCGGCCGCCGCCGAGCGGTTCCCCGAGGACGTGCTCGAGCTGCAGGGCTACCTGACCGGGCCGAGCCGCGTCCCGGGTATCGAAGCGACGCCGGGGAAGGGGACCGACGTCCCCCTGTTCATCCTCGGATCCTCCCTGTTCGGAGCACAACTCGCCGCCATGCTGGGACTCCCCTACTCCTTCGCCTCGCACTTCGCACCAGCGGCGCTGCAGGACGCGGTCTCGCTCTACCGGCGCGACTTCCGGCCGTCCGCCCAGCAGTCCGAGCCCTACGTCATCGCCGGCGTCAACGTCATCGCCGCCGACACGAGGGAGGAGGCCGCCGAGCTGCACCGCGCGGCCAAGCGCTCCCGGGTGCGCCAGCTGGTCGGCCGAGGTCGCACCTTCACCCCCGAGGAGGAGGACCTGCTCCTCGAGTCACCCGCCGGCCAGCAGGCCGAGCAGATGATGCACTACACCGGGGTGGGCACCGCCGACCAGGTGCGCGACTACCTGGACGACTTCGTCCGCACCGCGCAGGCCGACGAGCTCATCCTCGTCTCGTCCGCACCCGGGCGGGACGCCTGGCTGCGGACGTTCGAGCTGCTCGCGCCAACAGGGACCGAGCACCAGGGGTGAGCCTCCGTCGCGTGGTGCTCCGGCGTCAGCTCCACAGCTGCGCCAGTGGCAGGACGAGCACCGCGAAACGCACCGCCCGGCCGACCAGGCACACCGGGATGAAGACCCGGCGGGGTTGGTGCGCCGCGCCGGCGGCCACGCTGGTGACCGCCAGCGGTGGGACGCCGAGGCCGGCGGACGCCAGGACGACCAGCGGACCGGTGCGCGGCGAGCCCAGGGCGCACCGGGTCCGCTCGGCCCACCGGCGGGCGCGCGGGGACGGCTCGCTTCGACGATGCCGCCGCAGCAGCCGACCCGCCCCTCGCCGGGCCGACTCGAACAGGACGACCTTGCCGACGGTCTGCCCCAGGGCCAGCCCGCCCACCATCAGCGCCAGCAGTACGGTGCCACGGCCCGTGGCCGCTGCCGCGACGGCATACGCCTCGGCGTTGAGCAGCGGCAGCAGGGCCGAGCCGATTCCCGTCGCGACGGCGCCCGCCACGACCAGGACCGTGGTCGTCATGCCGTCACCGGGTCACGGCTTCACGGGGCAGCAGCCGCCACACCCGCGCCGCGGACCAGACCTTGACCCCCAGCACTCCCGCGGCCAGCGCCAGCGCCACCGGGTACTGCCCGAATGCCACCGCGATCACGACGCCGGCCGTGTTGGCCGCCTTCGCCGCGGGCGACCAGTTCCACCGCCAGACCGTCCGGTCGACCTGGTGGAAGTAGTTCGGGCTGAGCAGCGGCCAGCACACGAATGCCAGTGACAGCAGGGTGTCCACGAGGAGGAAGGACACGAGGAACACGGCGGCGACCAGCCAGGCCCGGGGCAGCTGGACGACCAGGCCGGTGCACAGCACCGCGGTGCACGCGCGGTCGCTGACGATGTCGAAGACGGCGCCGAGCCGTGTCTCCTGCCTCAGGCGCCGGGCCGCCCACCCGTCCGCCATGTCGCCGAGCCAGTAGACGCCGTAGGCGGCACCCAGCAGGTCCAGCCGGCCGGCGGCCACCGCATACGTGGCCAGGCCGACCGCGGCCACACCACGCACCAGGGTGACGAGGTTGGGGACAGTGCCCAGGCGTCCCACCACCGGCGGCACCGACGCAGCAGGATTGTCGTGGCCGCGGATCGGCCGGCCCGTCGTGGCCGTCCGGCCCGTCGTACCTGCCCTGCTTGCCGTGCTCGCCTTGCTTGCCATGCTTGCCATGCGCACACTGTCGAGCCCGGCACTGGTGGGCGGGAACCCGCCGGGGTGCCGCTCGACCGGTACCCAGGGACCAGGTCGTGGCCGTCCTCAGGTGCCGACTTTCGCGGTGCCGGGCGTGCATGCCGCGCGGACGCCCCGGGATACCCCACACTGTCCTGGTGCCCCTGACCCGCGCCCGCCCTCGCCACTGGCAGCACCAGCTGGCCGTCCAGGTCAGCCGGCGGGCCCCCCGGTGGCCGAAGGCCGTCGACGGCGGGCTGTGGCTGATCGTCCTGGTCGGCCAAGTCTTCGCTGCCGTATCCGCCGTCTCCGGCTCGGTCTCTGCAGTGCTGGTGCTCGTCGCCCTCGCGTGCCGGATCGCGCGACGCCCCCACCTGGTCACGTATCCCCTCACGGTGGCCGTCTACGCGATGGCGTTGGCATGTGACAACGGCAGCGGCGCCCTGCTGTCGCTCATGGCGGCGATGGTCGCGCTCACCTGGCGCACCAGCACCGGCTGGCGACTCGGCCTCGGGCCGGCAGCCGCGTTGTGCGGGGTCCTCTACGTGGGCTGGTCCGGCGCCGGTGGCAACACCGACGTCGTGTGGGGCCTTGTCGCAGCCACGCTCGTCGGCACCGCGGCCGGCGTCGCCATCATCGCGTTGGAGCGAACCCTGAGCCTGGAGCACGAGACGACCGCCCTGCGCGGACGGGCCCGGGCCAGCGAGCAGCAGGCCCGGTGGCTCGCCGAGCGCACCGCGCTCGCCCGAGAGCTGCACGATGTGGTGGGCCACCACGTCACGGCGATGGTCGTGCAGGCCGAAGCCGGCAAGGTCGGCGATCCCCAGGCGGCCCTCGACGCGGTCGGCGACCTCGGCCGGCAGGCGCTGGGCGAGCTGGACGCCCTCGTCGTGCACCTGCGCGACCCCGACTCCGAGCTGAACGTCTCGGCACCGCCGCGACTCTCCGACATCGACGAGCTGCTGGCCGCTCCGCTGCGGGGCCAGGGCGTCGCCGTCCACGTCGACGTGGACGACGCCCCGGGTCTCGACGACGCGGGCACCCTCACCGCCTACCGGATCACGCAGGAGGCACTGACCAACGTGTCGCGGCACGCGAGGGCCGAGACCGCCTGGGTGGAAGTCACCCGCACCGGTGCGCACGTGCACGTGCGGATCAGCGACGACGGGGTCGGGCCGCCACCGACCAGCGACCACGGGTCCGGCCTGCTCGGCATCGAGGAACGGGTCACGGCACAGGACGGCGTCTGGGCGATCGGCCGGCGGCCGGGTGGTGGGACGAGCATCGACGCGTTCCTTCCCGTCCACGAGGGCGATGGTCATCGTGCCTGAGACGCCCACCATCAGGGTTGCCGTCGTCGACGACCAGCGGCTCGTGCGTGAGGGATTCGCGCTCATCCTGGGGGCCCAGCCGGACATCGAGGTGGTCCTCGACTGTGCGGACGGACGATCCTTCGTGGACGAGATCCGCGGTGGCCGGCAGGTGGACGTCGCCCTGGTGGACATCCGGATGCCGGTCATGGACGGGTTGCAGGCGACCCGGGCTCTCGCCGGCACACCAGGGGCACCGGCGATCGTCGTGGTCACGACCTTCGACGACGACGCGTACGTGATCGACGCGATCGCCGCCGGCGCCCACGGTTTCCTGCTCAAACGGTGCAGCGGACAGGAGCTGGTGTCGGCGGTGCGGAGTGTCGCGGCTGGTGACGCGATCCTGTCGCCCGGCGTCACGCACGCGGTCATGGCCCGCCTCAAGGGCCAGACGCCGGCACCGTCGCGTGACCTGTCCGCCTTCGGCCTCACCGCGCGGGAACGCGAGATCTTCGCGCTGATCGGCGCCGGTCTCAACAACGCCGAGATCGGCGCACGACTGCACCTGTCGCTGAGCACGGTGAAGTCGCACATCACGAACGTCTTGGCCAAGACCGACAGCCGCGACCGCGTCCAGGCGGCCCTGCTGTCGATGCGCCTGCGCCTGCCGGAGACCTTCGGCGCGGCACCGGAGGGTCCGCAGAGCTGATCCGGTCCGGGTCGTCGAGCGGTGGTCCCACCCACGGTTGCGGTCGGTGCGAGCCTGCCGGAGGGGCCGCCACGGACGGTCAGTCGCCCAAGGGGCCTTGCACCCTTCGCAGCGCTCCCCGGGCCAGCCTCCGACGTGCTCCGCCGAACCGGCCGTGGTCGGCCAGTGCCGCCCGCGCCGCGAGCAGCCCGCACCCTCCGTGCACGCCCCCTCCCGGATGGATCGCGGCGCTGCCGAGGTAGAGGTTGTCCACGGGCGTGCGCGGCCCGCCGAGCGCGGTCACGGGGCGGAACACCAGCTGTTGGTGCAGGCCCGACGTGCCACCGCCGATCGCGCCACCGACCAAATTGGCGTCCGACGACTCCAGGTCGGACGGTCGCTGGTCCCACCGCTCGAGCACGAGTTCCCGCCATCCCGGCGCGAACTCGTCCAGCATGCCCTCGACCCGGCCGGTCATCGCGTCCGCACTGGCGTCGTCGGCACGTCCGCGGGGCGGGTGGGTGTAGAGCCACATCGCCTGGGTGCCGTCCGGCGACCGGGTCGGGTCGACGGTCGTCATCTGGCCCACCAGCGAGAACGGACGGTGCGGCATCACACCCGTCGCCAGGTCGGCCGACCAGCGCACCAGCCCCGCGGTGTCCGCGCCGAGGTGGACGACGGCGGAGTCACGGGCATGGCGCGCGGTCCACGGCAGGGTGGCCGAGAGGCGGTAGTTCAGCTTGAGCGTGGGCAGGTCCCACGCGAACCGATCGAGATCGTGCCGCACCCGCTGCGGCAGCACCACGCCCTGGAGCAGGTCGTCGTACAAGGCCGGCGCCGACGTGTCGGCGATGACGGCTCGCCTCGCCCGCAGCACCCGGCCACCGGACGTGTGGACCGCGTCGGCACGACCGCCGCGGGCGACGATCCGCACGACCGGATCTCCGGTGCTGATGACGGCCCCGGGCTGCTCTGCCCGCGCGGCGAGAGCGAGAGCAAGTGATCGCGAACCTCCCACGGGAGAAGGAAATCCGACATCCTGAGCGAGCATGGCCAGCAACCAGCCGAACACGCCACTCCCCGGCGCCTCGGGTGAGATGTCGACGTGCATGGCGTTGCCGGCCAGCAGCGACCGGGCGCGCTCCCCGCGGAAGAGCTCCTCGCCCATACGGGCGACGGGCAGCAGCAGGAAGCGGGCGAACCGCAGCAGGTCCCGGCCACGCACTGCCCGCGCCAGCCCGAGGCCGGGGGCGACAGGGGGCCACCGGGTCAGCAGGGTGCGCAGCAAGGGCTCGCGCAGCCGCCGCCACTCGGCGCACAGCGCCAGCCAGGCGTCGCCGTCGCCTGCGCGGTCGGCCTCGAGCGACGCGGCAGTCTCCTCGGGCGTGCGCCGGATGACCGCGCCCTCCCGGTCGTCGGGCGACCCGACGTGGGCCAGCACCGTGTCGGAGCGGCTCCACCGCAGCCCGTGCTCCTCCAGCCCGAGCTCGGCGAACACCGGCGAGGCGGCCGCGAGCGGGTGGCAGGCGCTGAACTCGTCCATGACCCAGCCGTCGCGGTCCACCGACCAGAGCGCTCCCCCGACGTGGTCTCGCGCCTCCAGCACGGCCACGTCCCAGCCGGCGTCGGCCAGCGTCGCGGCCGCGACCAACCCGTGGTGACCGGCACCGACCACCACCGCGTCCACGACCTCCGTATGGCGCGTGGCATGGCGTGTGGTGTGGCGTATGGCACTCACCCGCCCATCCTGCCCCACCGCTTGTGGCGAATGGTTGTGGGATGTGAGGCGGAAGATCCGCCTCACATCCAACAACCATTCGCCACGGGGGCGGGTCGGGGTCAGCCGGCGGCGGCGTCGGGGTAGGCCTCGGTCTCGGTCGCCTTGGCGGACAGCCAGACCCGCTCCCCGGGTGCGAGCCGCAGCTCGGCGACAGCCGCGGGGGTGATGTCCACGAGCGCCGGCGGCGCACCGTCCACCTGGACCCGGACCCGGTCGGCCAACAGCTCGAGCCCGGCGATGGTGCCCTCCCACACGTTGCGCGGACTGGCGTGGTCCGGACGCCGGGTGTGCAGGGTGATCGCGGAGGGGCGCACCGCCACGAGGACGCGGTCCGGCGCCGGACGCCCGGACTCCTGGCCGCCGGCGGGAGCCGAGAGCGGTGCCCCTCCCCCTCCGGAAGGGGCACCGCTGCCGCGCTCGTCCACACCTGCGGCGTCGACGTCCTCGAAGGTCGCCACGAGCGACCCACCCCCATCCAGCGCGACGGCGCCGGACGCACCGTCACGCGACCCCGCATACAGGTTGAGGCCCAGCAGTCGCGCGACGTAGTCGGTTGCTGGCCGGCGGGCCACCTCGGTGGGCGAGCCGGTCTGGACGACCCGGCCGTGCTCGATGACCACCAACCGGTCGGCCAGCACCATGGCCTCGAGCGGGTCGTGCGTGACCAGCACGACGGGCCCGGCGAACTGCTCGAGGTGGCGCCGCAGCGCAGTGCGCACGTCCAGCCGGGTGCGGGCGTCCATGGCGGCGAGCGGTTCGTCCAGGAGGAGCAGCTCGGGGTCGGCAGCCAGGGCCCGGGCCAGCGCCACCCGCTGCGCCTGGCCGCCCGAGATCTCGTGGGGCCGGCGCGTCGCCAACTCGTCGATCGCCAGTCGTTCCAACCACGGGGCGGCCATCTCCCGGGATCGACGGCGGCTCGCACCGCGCGATCGTGCCGCGAAGGCCACGTTGTCCAGGACGGGCAGGTGCGGGAAGAGCCGGTAGTCCTGGAACACCAGGCCGACCGGGCGACGTTCGGTCGGGACGAAGACGTCGCTCTGCGCGTCGTCCAGCACCCGGTCGCCGAGCACGAGCCGGCCCTCGGTCAACGGCACGAGGCCCGCGAGGCTGCGCAGCAACGTGCTCTTGCCGGCACCGTTCGGCCCGAGCACGCCCAGCACCTCGCCCGGCGGCACCCGGACCTCGACCTCCAGCCGGAACTCCCCGCGGTCGACCGCCCCGGCCAGGCTGAGATGAGCCGGTGGGTGGTCGGTGCCCAGCGCCCGAAACCGGTCCGAGTCCGACCGGCGCAGGGAGGTCATCGCCCGGCTCCGGCCCGCAGCCAGCGGTCGCGCAGGCCGGCCAGCACCGCGACCGACACGACGAGGAGCACCAGCGACAGGGCAATGGCCGCCTCGGGATCGGTCTGCAGCGCGAGATAGACGGCCAGCGGCATGGTCTGCGTGCGGCCCGGGAAGTTGCCGGCGAAGGTGATCGTGGCGCCGAACTCGCCCAGCGCCCGAGCCCAGGCAAGGACGGCGCCGGCGACGAGCGAGGGAGCGATGAGCGGCAGGGTGACCCGGCGGAAGACGGTCAGCCGGGAGGCTCCGAGGGTGGCGGCGGCTTCCTCGTAGCCACGGTCGGCTGCCCGGAAGGCGCCCTCCACGGTGACCACGAGGAAGGGCATGGCGACGAACGCCTCCGCCATCACGACCCCGGCCGTGGTGAACGGAAGACTCAGCCCGAACCACTGCTCGAGGTAGCGGCCGACGACGCCCTGCCTGCCGAAGGCGAGCAGCAGCGCGACACCCCCGACGACCGGCGGCAGCACGAGGGGCAGGGTGACCAGGGCGCGCAACAGGGACACCCCGCGCGCTCGCGAGCGGGCCAGGACCCAGGCAAGCGGCACGCCCAACACGATGGACAGTGCGGTCGCCGAGGTGGCGCAGATCAGCGACAGCCGCAGCGCGTCGACGACCGTGTCGTCGGCCAGCAGGCGGGCCAGCCCCCGCCACGGTGCACGGATCAGCAAGCCCGCCAATGGGACCAGCAGGAAGAGCGCGCCGATCAGGGCAGGCAACCCGAGCGACCACGGGACGCGGCCGCGCTCGTGCGCGACCCGGCTCGCCCGACCGGTCCTGCGACGCGCCGACCGCTCCCCCGAGAGGGGTCGGCCTAGCACCGCGTCCACCTCCCTGCCCGGGTCCGGCGGCGGGCGAGCCGGGTCACGGCTTCTCGAAACCGCCCTTGGCCAGGACGGCGACCCCCTGGTCCGACAGCACGAAGTCGGTGAAGGCCTGGGCAGTGGCCCGGTGGTGGGACCCGGACAGCGTGGCGATCGGGTAGTCGGTGGAGACGTTGACGTCGCGCGGGATCTCGATGCCCTGGACCTTGTTGCCGGCGCTGCGCACGTCGGTGACGTAGACCAGGCCGGCATCCACCTCGCCCAGGTCCACCTTGGTGAGCACCGCCTTGACGTCGGCCTCCAGGCTCACCGGGGTGACGTTGATGCCGGCGTTCTTGAACAGCGTGGTCGCCAGGACGCCGCACGGCACCTCGGGCTGGCAGACGGCGACCTTGACGTCGGGGTCGGCCAGGTCGGACACCGACGAGACACCACCCGGGTTGGCCGCAGGGACGGCGATCTCGAGGACGTTCTTGGCAAAGGTGGTGGGGTTGGCCGCGTTCTTCTCGGCGACCACCTGGTCCATGTTCGTGGTGGAGGCGGAGGCGAAGACATCGGCGGGGGCCCCCTGGTTGATCTGTTCGGCCAGACCGGAGCTCGGTCCGAAGTTGAAGACGACCTTGGTCCCGGGATGAGCAGCCTCGAACTTCTTCCCGAGCGCGGTGAAGGTCTCGGTCAGTGATGCGGCGGCGAAGACGTTGATCGTGCCCTTCAGCGAGGTCCCGGTCGGGTCGTCGGATCCGGTCGTGCCGGGTCCGCTCGTGGCCGATCCGGCGCCGTTCGCCGACGTGTCCGACCCCGACGGGCTCCCGCTCGACCCGCAGCCGGCCAGCAGCAGGCCGCACACGACGGGAGCGATGAGGGCCCTGCACAGTCGCTTCATCACGGCTCCTTCACTCCGCAGCGAGGCATCGGTGGGCCCCTGGTCAGTCACGGGACGGCACTTCGATGACGACGGTGGTGGCCTTGACCGCAGCCACCGCCAGCACTCCGGGCTCGAGCTGCAGGTCGTCAGCAGCCTCACGGCTCATCAACGAGACGATGCGGTGTGGCCCGGCCTGGAGGTCCACCTGGGCCATCACGGTGTCGCGTGTCACCTTGGTCACCAGCCCGGTGAAGCGGTTGCGGGCGGACTCGGAGACCACCGGGCGGGGCTCGGGTCGCTCGGCTCCCGCGGCCAGCTCCTCGGCGAACTCGGCCAGGTCGGAGCCCTCGACGGTCAGCCGGCCCGAGCCGTCTCGGGTCGTCGCCAGCCGGCCGGCCTCGGCCCAGCGCCGGACGGTGTCGTCGCTGACGCCGAGCAGGCCGGCGGCCTCACGGATGCGATAGGTCGGCACGCACCACACGATACATGATCTGCGGAAGGGTGCCGGAGGGAAGACTCCGCACTTACGGCGCTATGGCGCCGATCGTGCCGAGTCCGCAGGTGTCGTGGTGTCCTCGTCCGAGGCGGTCGGGGTGGAGCGGTGTGCCTTGGCCCGCTGGATGAGGGAGTAGACGTGGGAGCGCAGCCGGGCGAACTCCGGCGCGGAGCGCGTCTCCAACTGGTCGCGGTCGGCGGGCAGGTCGACGGCGACGTCCTCCATGACCACCGTCGGCCGGGCCGACAGCACCAGCACCCGCTCGCCGAGGTAGACCGACTCGTCGATGTCGTGGGTGACGAACAGGATGGTGACGCCCAGCCGCCGCCAGAGCGACCGCACCAGATCCTCCAGGTCGGCCCGGGTCTGCGCGTCGACGGCGGCGAACGGTTCGTCCATCAGCAGCAGGTGGGGTTCGTAGGCGATCGCCCGCGCGATGGCGACGCGCTGCTGCATACCTCCGGAGAGTTGCCACGGGTAGGACGCCGCGACGTCGGCCAGACCCACCTCGGCGAGGGAGCTCTGCACCAGCTCGGCCCGACGGCTGCGTGGCAGCTTCTTCTGCTTCAGCGGCAGCTCGACGTTCTGCCCGACCGTCATCCACGGGAACAGGCTGCGGCCGTACTCCTGGAACACGACGGCCATGCCCTCGGGTGGCCCGGAGACCGGCCCACCCTCGAGCCACACCTCACCGCCCGTCACGTCCAGCAAGCCGGCGATGCACTTGAGCAGGGTGGTCTTGCCGGCGCCGGAGGGCCCCACGACACAGACGAACTCGCCGCGGTCGACACGAAAGGTCAGGTCGCGCACGGCCTCGAGAGCAGTGTCACCGCTCCCGTAGACCTTGCGGAGCGCCCGCACGTCGAGCAGCGAGCTGTCCCTGGTCGGCTCCGTCATGTCATCCACTCCCTCGCCTCGACTCACGCAGTCCGAGGTACCACGCGAGGGCGCGCCGCTCGAACAGCCGGAAGATCCCGGCCAGGACGATGCCGATCACGCCCAGGACGATGATGCCGGTCCACATCTGCGGGATGGCGAAGCTGCGCTGGAACTGGACGATGCTGAAACCGAGGCCGTTGCTCGCCGCGAACATCTCGCTGATCACCATGAGGATCAGGCCGAGGGACAGGGCTTGTCGCATACCGGCGACGATCTGCGGGCTCGCCCCGCGCAGCACGAGGTGCCGGATTCGCCGGACGCCGGTGATCCGGTAGCACCGGGCCGTGTCGGCCAGCACCTCGTCCACCGCCCGCACCCCCTCCACCGTGTTGAGCAGCACCGGCCACACGCAGCCGGAGACGATGACGAGCACCTTCATGGTGTGACCGATGCCGGCGAACAGGATGAGGATCGGCACGATGACCGGCGGTGGGACGGCGCGCAGGAACTCGAGCACCGGTTCGAGGTAGCCGCGCAGGACGCGCGAACTGCCGACGGCCACACCGACGGCCACGCCCAGCACGGTCGCCACGAGGTAACCGATCGCCAACCGGACCAGGCTCGGCACCGCGTCGGAAGCAAGCCGCGCCGGCGTCCACGTGTCGGGGAACGCCGCGAAGATGTCGCGGAGCGGCGGGACGTAGGGGTTGGTGCTGTCGGCCGTCGCGAACCACCAGACGGCCAGCAACGCCACCGGCAGGGCGAGGAGGACGACCAGCCGCCCCAGCACCCTCACGACGCCGTGGTTCATGCCATGGCCTCCGCCCGCAGGGACGGGTGCCAGGACAGCACCCGGCGCTCGAGCATCCTCGCCAGGACGTTGACCAGCACGCCCAACACACCGGTGACGATGACCAGGGCGTACATCGCAGCGAAGGCACCGCTCGACTGCGCGACGGCGATCTCCTTGCCCAGCCCCGGATTCCCGATGACCAGTTCGGCGGTGATGGCGAGCACGAGCGCCACGGTGGCTGCGAGCCGCAGCCCGGTGATGATGTAGGGCAGCGCCGTCGGCCAGACCACGTGACGGAGCATCGACATCGGCCCGAACCGGTAGGACCGCGCCGTGTCGGCCACGACCGGGTCGACGTCCCGCACCCCGTAGAGCACCTGGATGAGCACCTGCCAGAACGACGCGTAGACGATGAGCAACAGCGCCGACTGCATCCGCGTGCCGAACAGCAGCACGGCCAACGGGATGAGCGCCACCGACGGGATCGGCCGGAGGAACTCGATCGTGGACGCCGTGAGCGATCGCAGCACCGGAACGCTGCCGATCACCAGGCCCACGACCACGCCGAGCACCATCGCGATCGCCAGACCGAGGACCCAACTCTGCACCGTGTCGGCCAGGGCGGACCAGAACGTGTCGGTGCGGGCCTCCGCATACAGGGCGCGCATCATCTCGCTGAACGGCGGCAGGTAGCGCGGAGACACCAGGCCGACGCGCGGGAGCAGCTCGAGCACTCCGGCGAGAGCGCACAGGCCGATCAGCCCCTGGCCCCATGCCGGTGTGCGCCTCATGCCCTCGGTCTACGTCTCTCACTCAGGGCAGCAGGGTCGACAGGTCGGCCTTCTTGCCGATCAGCTTGTCCTGCAGCGCGAGGTCGGCCAACCGCTGCGTGGACTTCGTGTTGATCTTCGTGTCCCACACCGGCAGCGTGAGCTTGTTGACCAGCTTGGCGTCGATCTTGGTGTACGTCGGGACGATCTTGCGCACTTCGTCCGGGTGGGACTGCGCGTAGGTGAGTGACTGGTTGACCGCGGCGGTGAAGTTCTTCACCAGGCCGGGATCGGACTTCTCCAGCTGCTGCGAGGTGAAGTAGGCGGCGATCATCAGGTTCGGCGCCGTGTCGACGAGGTTCCAGGCGATCACCCGGTCGCCCTGGCTCTTGGCGATGGTGACGAACGGCTCGACCACCCAGGCCGCGTCGACCCGGCCGTTGGCCACCGCTGCCGGCATGTCCGGGAAGGCGAGCTCGACGAACTTCACCGTGGACGGGTCGCCGCCGGCCTTGCGGATGGACTCACGGACCGTGGTGTCGCCGATGTTCTTCAGGGTGTTCACCGAGACGGTCTTGCCCTCGAGGTCCTTGGCGCTCTTGATCGGGCTGTCCTTCTTGACGACGACCGCGCTGAAGTCGGGGTCCTTGCCGGTGGAGAAGTTGCCCGCGGCCACCACCTTGACGGGCAGCCCCTTGTCGTGCGCGATGATCAGCGAGGTCACGTTGCTGAAGCCGAACTGGAACTGCCCGCTGACCACGCCGGGCACGATCGCCGCGCCACCTTGGGCGCTGCTGAGCTCGAGCTCGATGCCGTGCTTCTTGAAGAAGCCCTTCTCCTTGCCGAGATAGATCGGCGCGACGTCCACGATGGGGATCAGCCCGACCGAGACCTTCTGCAGCTCCCCACCCCCGGTGGACCCGCCATTGGTGGCCTCACCGGTGGATCCACCGGCGGTCTCACCGGATCCGCCGTCCGAGGACGAGCCACACCCCGCAACGACGAGCAGGCTCGTGATGACCACGGTGATGCTGAGGGACCGGGTGGCGGGACGACGCATGACACTCTCCGAGGGGACGGGCCGGAGTTCCGGCAGCGGAGCGGATGTTCACGATACGAACATGTGTTACGTATACGATACAGGGATTCCTGCCCTCCGGACAGGGGTTCGCCCCGAGTTTCGCCGACCCCGTGACTCGTCATCAGAACCCGATCGGGAGGCCGGCGTAGTTCTCCGCCAGCTCGGTGGCGGCGGCGCGTGACGTGGTGACCCGACGCAGCTGGGACTGCTGCAACTGGGCGTCGAACGGGTCGCCGGAGGTGTGCAGCATGCTGGTCATCCACCAGGAGAAGTGCGTGCACCGCCACACCCGCCGCAGCGCGTCCTGCGAGTAGCGGTCGGCGAGCTCGGGCGAGCCGTCCCGGAGCCAGCTGACGAGGGCCTCGGCCAGCAGCGTCACGTCCGCGATCGCGAGGTTGAGCCCCTTGGCCCCGGTGGGCGGCACGATGTGCGCGGCGTCCCCGGCGAGGAAGAGGTTGCCGTGCCGCATCGGCGTCGTCACGAAGCTGCGCATCGGCAGGATGCTCTTCTCCAGCACCGGTCCGCGCCGCAGCTGCCACCCGTCCTGCCCGTGACCGAGCCGCTTCGCGAGGCCGTCCCAGATGCGGTCGTCCGGCCAGTTCGCGATGTCCTCGTCGGGGTCGACCTGCAGGTAGAGCCGGCTGATCGTCATGGATCGCATGCTGTGCAGGGCGAATCCGTCCGGGTGCCACGCATAGATGAGGTCGTCGGTGGACGGGGGCACGTCCGCCAGCACGCCCAGCCACGCGTAGGGGTAGGTGCGCTCCCAGGTCTGTTGGATGCCGCTCGGGATCGCCTGCCGGCTCGGGCCGTGGAACCCGTCGCACCCGGCCACCACACGGGCCTCGATCCGCTGCTCCGCACCCTGGGCGTCCACGAAGGTCACGCTCGGTGACGGGCCGTCGACGTCGTGCAGCGTCACGTCGCCCACCTCGTAACAGGCCCGCTGCCCGTCCGCTGAGCGGGCGGCCATCAGGTCCTCGGTCAGCTGGGTCTGCCCGTAGACCCAGACCGGGTGGCCGGTCAGCTCGACGAAGTCGAGGTGGTGTCGCTCCCCCGGCCACTGCAGGTAGATGCCACGGTGCTCGAACCCCTCACGCCGGAGGCGTTCCCCCAGCCCCACCCGTTCCAGCAGCTGGACGCTGGACGACTCCAGGATGCCGGCGCGGATCCGGCTGAGCACGTAGTCGGGACTGCGTCGTTCGATGACCACCGCGTCGAGTCCCGCTCGGTGCAGCAGGTGGGAGAGCAACAGGCCGGCCGGACCCGCACCGATGATCGCCACGTCTGCGCGCACCCGCTCCACCTCGCTGCCTCGCACCGGTCAGGTGCGGCTCAGGTCCTTCTCGATCGCGGCCGCGGCCTTGAGCAGCGGGTCGAGGTAGTCGCGCATCGCCTGGGCCCTCGTGACCCGGCTGACGTGCGAGGACACGTTGACCGCCGCCACCACCCGTCCCGACTTGTCGTGGATCGGTGCGGCGATCGAACGCAGGCCGGCCTCGAGCTCCTGGTCCACGAGGGCGTAGCCGGCCGACCGCACCCGGCTCAACCGCCGGCGGAGCGCGTCCGGGTCGGTCACCGTGCGCTTGGTGAAGGCCTCCAACTCCACCCGGGCGAGGTAGTCGTCGAGGCCGGCCTCGTCCAGCCCGGCGAGCAGGACCTGACCCATCGACGTCGCGTAGGCGGGGAACCGGGTCCCCACGCTGATCGCCACCCGCATGATCCGGGAGGTGGGCACGCGCGCGACGTAGACGATGTCGGCGCCGTCGAGCTCGGACACCGAGGACGACTCGTCGGTCTGCCGGACCAGCCACTCCAGGTGCGGCTCGGCGAGGGCCGGCAGGGAGGCACTCGAGAGGAAGGCGTAGCCGAGCTCGAGCACCTTGGGCGTGAGGCTGAACAGCTTGCCGTCGGTGCGCACGTAGCCGAGGTCGACGAGGGTCAGCAGGAACCGTCGTGCACCGGCCCGGGTCAGCCCGGCTGCCCGTGCGACGTCGCTCAGGGTCATCTCCGGACGCCCCGGACCGAACGTCTTGATCACGCTCAGCCCGCGCACCAGGGACTGCACGTGATAACTGGGACGGGACTCCTGCTGCACACTCACCTCCTGGCGTGACTCCTTGACGGAGCCACGGGCCCGCGGCTAGATTTGCTGTTCATATTCCTAACACATGTTCGGATGATGAACAAGAGTCCTCTATGGGCGATTCCGCGGGATCGAGAGCAGCAGCCGATGGCAGAGATCACCAGCCTCCGGGAGGCCGTCGCGGGACTCGTCCACGATGGTGACACGGTGGCACTCGAGGGGTTCACGCATCTCATCCCGACCAGCGCGGGGCACGAGATCATCCGGCAGCAGCGACGCGACCTGACCCTCGCGCGGATGACCCCCGACCTCGTCTACGACCAGCTGATCGGCATGGGCACGGCGCGCGCGCTCGTGTTCAGCTGGGGCGGCAACCCGGGCGTGGGGTCGCTGCACCGCTTCCGCGACGCCGTGGAGAACGGCTGGCCCACTCCCCTGCAGGTGGACGAGCACAGCCATGCCGGTATGGCGAACCGTTACGTCGCAGGCGCCGCTCACCTCCCGTTCGCCGTGCTGCGCGGCTACCAGGGCAGCGGGTTGGCGGCGCGCAGTGACACCATCGACACCGTGACCTGCCCGTTCACCGGCGAGCGGCTCGCGGCCGTCGCGGCGCTCAACCCGGACGTCACGGTCATCCACGCGCAGCAGGCCGACCGCTCCGGCAACGTGCAGCTGTGGGGCATCCTCGGGGTGCAGAAGGAGGCGGCGCTGGCGGCCGACCGGGTACTGGTGACCGTCGAGGAGCTGGTGGACGAGTTGGTGCCCCGCCCCGGTGCCGTGGTCCTGCCGAACTGGGTGGTCACGGCGGTGGCCGAGGTGCCGGGAGGGGCCCACCCGTCATACGCGATGGGGTATTCGGAGCGGGACAACGGCTTCTACACCCAGTGGGACGAGATCAGCAGGGAGCGAGAGACGTTCACCGCCTGGATGACCGAGCACGTCCTCGAGCAGCGACCCGTCGGGGGGCGAACGTGACCGCGCGAGGGCAGGACCTGCCATGGAGCCCGGACGAGATGATGACCGTGGCGTCGGCGCGGGCCCTGTCGGGGGCGCGGACCTGCTTCGTCGGCATCGGCCTGCCGAGCGCCGCGGCCAACCTCGCCCGCCGGGTGCACCAACCCGATCTCGTGCTGATCTACGAGTCGGGCACGATCGGCGCGAAGCCGGACCGGCTGCCGTTGTCGATCGGCGACGGTGAGCTCGCGGAGACCGCCGACTCCGTCGTGCCGATCGCGGAGATCTTCAACTACTGGCTGCAGGGCGGCCGCTGCGACGTCGGCTTCCTCGGGGCCGCACAGGTCGACCGGTTCGCCAACCTCAACACCACCACGATCCCGCGACCCGGGCGCCCCGACCTGCGGCTGCCGGGGGCCGGCGGAGCGCCCGAGATCGCGGCGCACGCCGGCAGCGTCCTGATCACGGTGCGGCACTCCACCCGGGTCTTCGTCGAACGGCTGGGCTTCGTCACGACCGTGGGGTTCGGCGCCGGCCCCCAGGACCGCCGCCGCCTGGGGCTCCCCGGGAGCGGACCGAGCCGGGTCATCACGGACCTCGGGGTCCTCGCGCCGGATCCGGAGTCGTGCGAGCTCACGCTGGTGGCCGTGCATCCCGGGGTGGACGTCGACACCGTCCTCGCCGCGACCGGATGGGACCTGCGGGTCTCGCCGGAGCTCGCCGTCTCGAAGCCGCCGACGGACCAGGAGCTCGACGCCCTGCGCGCGCTGCAGCACCGCACGAAGGAGGCAGCCCATGCCACCGGATGAGACAGGCATCGGCCAGGATTCCCCTCTGCCGGCGCTGGATCCGCCCTACGACTTCCCCGACTACCGGTCCACGCCGCTGCGTTCCCCCCGGCGCGCCCTCGTCGTGCCGCCCGGAGGTTTGGCCGAACTGACCGGCCCGCAGTTCGGCGACGGCGAGGTGCGCGACACCGACGCGGACCTCACGGTGCACGGCCGGGGCGAGCCCCTCGGCGAGCGGATCATCGTGCACGGCAAGGTCGTCGACGCGGACGGCCGGCCGGTCCGGAACTCCCTGGTCGAGGTGTGGCAGGCGAACTCGGCGGGGCGCTACATCCACCAGGGCGACCAGCACCCGGCCCCACTCGACCCCAACTTCGTCGGCGCCGGACGGGCCCTCACCGACGACACCGGGCACTACCGCTTCGTGACGATCAAGCCCGGGCCGTACCCCTGGCGCAACCACACCAACGCCTGGCGCCCGGCACACATCCACTTCTCGCTGTTCGGCCGGGCCTTCACCCAACGCCTGGTCACCCAGATGTACTTCCCCGGCGACCCGCTCTTCTACCAGGACCCGATCTTCAACTCCGTGCGCGACCCCCGCGCACGGGCACGGATGATCTCCAGCTACGACCACGCCACCACGGTCGAGGAGTGGGCCACCGGCTACCGCTTCGACATCGTCCTCGGCGGCGCGGAGGCCACGCCCCTGGAGGATCCCTCATGACCGCGGACCAGGGCGCCAGTCCTTTCCAGTACCCGGTGAGCGACCTGGTGCCCTCCGCCGGACCGACGCCGTCGCAGACGGTGGGGCCGTTCTTCGCCTACGCCCTCCCCTACGAGGAAGGGCCCGAGGTGGCCGGCCCCGACCGCGCGGGGGCGATCCAGCTGTTCGGGCGCGTGCTGGACGGCGCGGGAGCCCCGGTGCCGGACGCGCTGCTCGAGATCTGGGGGCCGGACGAGAACGGCGTCTTCGTCACCGAGGGAGGTGTCCTCCGTCCGGTGGGTCCGGACGGCTTCCGCGGCTTCGGGCGAGCCGAGACCGACGTGGAGGGGCGCTACGCGTTCCGGACCGTGCTGCCCGGTGCGGTGCCCACCGCGGGCGGAACCGCCCAGGCGCCGCACCTGGCGGTGCTCGTCTTCGGCCGCGGCATGCTGCGCCAGGTCGCCACCCGCATCTACTTCCCGGAGCACGACCACTCCACCGACCCGCTGCTCACCGCGTTGCCGGCCGACCGCCGGGCCACGCTGATCGCCTCGCACGAGGCGGAGGGCTACCGTTTCGACGTGCACCTGCAGGGCGACCAGGAGACGGTGTTCCTTGACCAGTTCGCGAGATGACGGACCGCCCGCCGAGGCGGCCGACGTCGGGCTGCTCGCACCGGTGCAGGCCGGCAGCGCGGCGGAGGCGCTGACCTCCGACGCGGCCGTGCTCGAGGCGCTGGTGGAGGTGGAGGTGTCCCTGCTCGAGGCATTGGTCGACGCCGGTGTGGCTCCCGCCCCGGCGGCTCAAGCGGCCGATCGCCTTCGCGCCGTGTCACTCTCGCCGCGGCAGCTGGCGCTGGATGCGGTGCCCGGGGGGAATCCGGTGATCCCGTTGGTCCCACGGCTGCGCGACGCCGCCGGGTCCTCGGCGGCCAACTGGGTGCACCTCGGCGCCACCTCCCAGGACGTCCTGGACTCCGCCCTCATGGTCGTCGCCCAGCGGGTCGTGCACCGGTGGGCCCGTGACCTGGAGCAGCTCGGTGAGACCCTGCGGCAACTGGCCGGCCGGTTCAGGGACGTGCCTGCGGTCGGGAGGACCCTGTCGCAGCAGGCCCTTCCGACCACCATGGGGCTGCGCATCGCCACGTGGTACTCGGCCGTGCGGGATGCCCTCGTCGCGGTGCAGGAGCTGCGCCTGCCCGTCTCCCTCGCGGGTCCGGTCGGCACCTCGGAGGCGTACGGCGAACGAGCGTGGGAGGTGCGGACCGCCCTCGCCGCCCGTCTCGGCCTCGCTGTCGACCCGGCGAGCTGGCACACCCGCCGCTCCCCCGTCCTCGCCGTGGCCGCCGCCGCCGAGGCGGCAGCGGCCTGTTGCGGCACCCTCGCGACCGACGTCGTCGTCCTGAGCCAGACCGAGGTCGGGGAGGTGCGCGAGCGGCACGGCGGACCTTCGTCGTCCATGCCGCACAAGGCGAATCCCCTGCAGTCGGTGCTGATCCTGTCGGCGACCCGGCAGATCCCCTTCCTGGCCGCCTCGCTCGGCTCCTCGGCGGTGACCGGCACCGAGCGGCCCGCGGGAGCGTGGCACGCCGAGTGGGCGGCGCTGCGCTCGCTGCTCCGGCTGACCGGGGCGGCCGTCGAGCGCTCCACTGCGCTCGCCACGGACCTCCAGTTCGACGAGGTCGCCATGCGGCGCAACCTCGACGGACTGACTCGCCGGCTGGAGAAGGGCGAGGACTGGGTCCGGTCGCACACCGACGCCGCGGCACGGTCGGTCGACCGGGCTCTGGCGGACGAGGGTGAGGCACGGTGACCGACTCCCCCGTGGACCTGCACCACGTCGAGGACGGGCCGCGCGACGCTCCACCGCTGCTGCTCGCTCCCTCGATCGGGACGACTCTCAGCGTCTGGGAGCCCCAGGTGGCCGCGTTCAGCGAGCACCACCGGGTGATCCGCCTCGACACCCGCGGACACGGCAGGTCGCCGATCCCCACGGGCCCGTACACGCTGGCCGCCCTGACGGCGGACGTCCTCCGGCTGGCCGACGCCCTGGGGCTCGATCGCTTCGCCTACGCCGGGATCTCGCTCGGCGGCGCGGTCGGCCAGGTCCTGGCCGCCGAGCACCCCGACCGGGTGTCGTCGCTGTTGCTGTGCGCCACCGGCCCGTCGTTCGGTCCCGCCCGCGACTGGCTGGACCGAGCCGACCGCGTGCGCTCCGAGGGCATGGACTGGCTGGTGCGCCCGAGCCGGGAGCGCTGGTTCCCCCCGAGCTTCCTGCGCCGCCACCCGGACCGGGCGCAGGCCCTGCTCGACACCTTCGCCGCGACGCCCCGGGAGGGATACGCCGCGTGCTGCGCGGCCCTCGCCGAGTGCGACCTGCTGCCGTTGCTGCCGAGGATCACGGCACCGACCCGCGTCATCGCGGGTGCGGACGACCCGGTCAGCGGGCCGGACGTCGGCCGGGTGCTGGCCGGCGCCATCCCCGGCGCCGACCTCGTGGTCCTCGACGACGCCGCGCACCTGGTCAACGTCCCCCGACCCGACGCCTTCACCACGGCCGCCCTCACCCACCTGGAGCAGCATCGTGCCACCTGAGTCCAGCCACCCCTCGCCCGAGCACGCGGAGGGCACCGAGCCCGACGCCGTCCCCTCGGCGACGAGTCCTGCCGCCTCCGGCGAGCCCCCCGAATCCGCCGACCCGGCCCGGGAGGCCGGACTGCGCGTCCGGCGCGAGGTGCTCGGTGACGAACACGTGGACCGGGCCCTCGCCGGGGCCACCGACGTGACCCGCGACTTCCAGGAGTTCATCACCACCCATGCCTGGGGTGCCGTCTGGACCCGGCCCGGCCTCGACCGCCGCAGCCGGTCCATCGGCGTCATCACCGCCCTCGTCGCCGGGCGCCACTTCGACGAGCTCGAGTTCCACCTCCGCGCCGGGCTGCGCAACGGGCTGACCCGGGAGGAGATCATCGAGGTGCTGCTGCAGACCGCGGTCTACGTCGGCGTTCCGGCTGCGAACTCGGCTTTCGCCGTGGCTCGCCGGGTGCTGGGCGACGAGTCCACCGCCGACTGAGACACCGCGGCGTCCCCTCACCGGGACCGTCACCACACGGGCGGGGAGCCCCGGCCCTGCCGACCACCGGCCGTGCACCTGCCAGCCGGCCTGCCCGCCCCGACCTGCTCGACCGTATGGTGTGCGCAAGGGCGGCCGTCCCCAGCCACCCCCACACCCGACCCGCCAGCAAGGAAGGGAACCCGAACAAGATGACCACCACCCAGCCCCCCTACCAGAGCCTCGACCCCGCCACCGGCGAGGTGCGCGAGCGTTTCGACACGACCACCGACGACCAGGTGACCTCGGCCGTCGCTGCTGCGGACACGGCATACCGTGAGTGGCGGAACAAGCCGATGAAGGAGCGCGCGGCGATCGTCAAGGAGGTCGCGCGGTTGTTCGGCGAGCGGGCCCAGGCCCTCGCCGAGCTCGCTCGCTCCGAGATGGGCAAGCAGATCGACGAAGGGGTCGAGGAGGCCGAGTTCTGCCAGGCCATCTTCGGCTTCTACGCCGACCACGGCGAGGAGCTCACCGCCGACCAGCGGATCCCCACCTTCGAGGGCGGCACCGCGGTGGTGCAGCGCCGCCCGATCGGGGTGCTGCTCGGCATCATGCCGTGGAACTTCCCCTTCTACCAGGTCGCGCGGTTCGCCGCCCCCAACCTGGTGCTCGGCAACACCGTGCTGCTCAAGCACGCCGAATCGGTGCCGCGCTGCGCCCTGGCGATCGTCGACATCATGAAGGAGGCCGGTGTCCCGGAGGGCGTCTACACCAACCTCTTCGCGACGTTCGACCAGGTCGAGTCGATCATCGAGGACCCGCGGGTCCAGGGCGTCTCCCTGACCGGCTCCGAGCGGGCGGGCTCCCACGTGGCCGCGATCGCGGGCCGCAACCTGAAGAAGTGCGTCCTGGAGCTGGGCGGGTCCGACCCGTTCGTCGTGCTCGACGGCGACCCCAAGAAGCTCGCCAACACCGCGTGGGACTTCCGGGTCTACAACATGGGTCAGGCCTGCAACTCCAACAAGCGGATGATCGTGGCGGACTCGATCTACGACGAGTTCGTCGAGGCGCTGGTGGAGAAGGCCAAGTCGGTCGACCCCAAGGCCAACCCGCTCTCCTCCCGCCGGGCCGCCGAGGCGATCGCGGAGCAGGTCGAGGACGCGGTGTCCAAGGGCGCCACGCTGCACGCCGGTGGGGTGCTCTCCGACGGCGACACGGCCTACTACAGCCCGGGCGTCCTCACCGGCGTCACCCCGGAGATGCGCGCCTACCAGGAGGAGCTGTTCGGCCCGGTGGCCGTCGTCTACCGCGTCTCCGACGAGGAGGAGGCGATCGCGCTCGCCAACAACACCCCATACGGGTTGGGCGCCTCGGTGTTCAGCTCCGACGTCGCCCGCGCCGAGAAGGTCGCGCAGCGGCTGGAGGCCGGGATGGTGAACGTCAACACCCCGGCCGGCGAGGGCGCGGACGTCCCGTTCGGCGGGGTCAAGCGTTCCGGATTCGGGCGCGAGCTGGGCACGCTCGGCATGGAGGAGTTCGTCAACAAGCAGACCTACGTCGTCGCCGACTCCTGAGTTGCCGGACCACCAGCTCCGCTGACCGGCTTTCTCTCCCGCGGGCCGCGGCCGGCGCCTTGATCGGCGCGGGTCGCGGCCCGCTCGTCTGTGCCAGGGCCGGTCCGGTGGCCGGAACTCGCCATCGGCGCGCGGCCGGGGAGGGAGGACGACCATGCTGAGGTTCCGGCGAGGTGGCGACCGGCCCACACCGGCCGGGCGACGCCGCCGGGCCACGAGTTGTCCCGAGACGGAAGGCCGAGCGCATGAGCGCCATCGACGGGATGTCCGTGCTGGTGTC
>CAYRLV010000004.1:25317-30941 GCA_964425155.1 uncultured Ornithinicoccus sp.
CGAGACGGAAGGCCGAGCGCATGAGCGCCATCGACGGGATGTCCGTGCTGGTGTCAGGAGCCGGGATCGCCGGTCCCGCCGTCGCCTCCTGGCTGGACCGGTACGGCGCCGACGTCACCGTCGTCGAGCGCGCACCCGGGCTGCGGCCGGGCGGCCAGGCGGTGGACCTGCGCGGGGTCGGACGCACCGTCGTCGAGCGGATGGGGCTGCTCGACGCCACCCGCGAGCTCGGCCTGCGCCAGCAGGGAATCGAGTGGGTGGACGCCCGGGGCCGGGTGACGGTGCGGTTCCCGGTCGACGCCTTCGGTGGCGAGGGTCTGGTCTCCGAGATCGAGATCCTGCGCGGCGACCTCGCCGAGCTCCTGTATGACGCGACCGTCCCCCGGGTCGACTACCTCTTCGACGACACGATCACGGCGCTGCACGTCGACGACGACGGGGTGGACGTGCAGTTCGAGAGTGCGCCGGGCCGCCGGTTCGACCTCGTGGTGGGCGCAGACGGGCTGCACTCGACCGTCCGCCGGTTGGCGTTCTGCCCCGAGCGGGAGGCGGTCAGTCCGCTCGGGTGCCACATCGCCTGGTTCACCGCGTCCGGGGGCCCGGACCTGGCCGGGTGGTACCAGATCCACAACGCCCCACGGGGCCGGGTGGCCTCGGCTCGACCGGGCCACGCGGGGAGCGATCCCCGAGCCGCCTTGAGCTTCCGCTCCGACCCGCTGCCGGAGCGTCTGGACCGGGGCGCGCAACGAGCGATCCTCGCGGCGCGGTTCGCCGACCTGCCGGATCGGTACCAGTGGCTGGTCGACGCGTCGCAGACCGCGCCCGACCTGTCGTTCGAGTCGCTCGGGCAGGTCCACCTTCCGTCCTGGACCAAGGACCGCGTGGCGCTGGTCGGTGACGCCGCCTACTGCCCCAGTCCCTTGGCAGGCCTCGGGACCAGTCTCGCGCTGGTGGGCGCCCACGTGCTGGCCGGCGAGATCGCCTCGGCCGACGGCGATCTGGTCGGTGCCTTCGCGCGCTACAACTCGCTGATGCGGCCGTATGTCGCGCAGTGCCAGCAGCTCCCGCCGGGCGGGGTCCGCAGCTACGCGCCGATGTCGGCGGCCGGGATCCGGCTGCAGGCCATGTCCATGCGGTCGATGACCCGCTGGCCCCTGCGGGCCGTCATGGAGCGGCAGGCGGCCAAGGCGGACGCCCTGCACCTGCCTCCGTATGCGGACCTCGCCGGTCGTGCGCGCGACGCCGGCTGACCACCGGTCCTCAGGAGCGGTCGTGCAGTGCCGCGCGCAGCGCGGCCGTGAAGAGCGGGACGTGCTCGCGGGTGAACGCCAAGGGAGGACGCACCTTCAGCACGTTGCCCTGCGCACCGGTGGTGCCGACCAGCACGCCTCGTTGCCGGAGCGCCTCCTTGAGACGGGACGCCGTCACCGCGTCGGGGCGCTTCGTGGCGCGGCTCTCGACGACCTCGATGCCGCTGGCCAGCCCCATCCCCCGCACGTCGCCGACCCGGTCGTCACCGGCCACGACGTCCTGGATCCCGCGACGCAGCGACTCGCCCGCCGCCACCACCCGGGGCAGCACCCGCTCGTCGTCGAGCACGTCCAGCACGGCGGTCGCGGCCGCGACCGACACCTGGTTGCCGGCGAAGGTGGAGAAGAAGACGGTGTCGCTCCCGAAGCTCTCGGCGATCTCGCGGCGCGTGATCACGGCCCCCACGGGTTGGCCATTGCCCATCGCCTTGCCCAGCGTGACGAAGTCCGGCTCGATGCCGAACCGCTGGAAGGACCACATCGCCTCGCCGGTGCGACCGTGGCCGCCCTGCACCTCGTCAGCCACCCACAGACCCCCGGCGGCACGCGTCATCCGGACCAGCTCCTGGACGTAGTCCGGCTCCAGGTCGAGGACGCCGTCGCTCTGCAGCACCCCGTCCAGCAGGGTTGCGGCGAGGCCGAATCCACGCTCTCCCAACCGTTCCAGCGCAGCCGTGAACTCGACGGTGTCGAGGTGCCGTGAGCGGTAGGAGTCGGGCGGCGACCATCGCTCCACCGGCGTGCGGTTCGGGCCCTCCGGCAGTGTCTCGGGCGAGAACGGAGCCATGGCCGCGGTGATGCCGTGGTAGGCGAAGGAGGTGCACAGGCCGCCGTCCTGGCCCGTGTGGCGGGTCGCGAGCCGCCAGGCCAGGTCATTGGCCTCGGAGCCGGAGTTGACGAACAGCACCGTGTCCAGGGCCGGCGGGCAGGTCGCCAGCAGCCGCTCGGCCAGCTCGACCGCGCCCGGGTGCAGATAGCGCAGGTTCGTGTTCAGCAACCGCGACTGCCGGGCCATCGCCTGCACCACGCGCGGGTGGCTGTGTCCCACGCACGGCACGTTGTTGTACATGTCGAGGAAGCGTCGGCCCGCGGCGTCCGTCATCCAGACCCCGTCGGCGCTGGCCATCTCGATCGGCTCGTCGTAGCTCAGCGCCTCGATGGCCGGCCCGAAGGCGGCCGCGCGACGGTCCGCCAGACCGGTCGCCGGCGCCGACGGCGCCGGCCGTGCCCCGAGCAACCGTGCGGCTCGGGCCCACCCGGTGGTCAGCAGATGGTCGAGGACCACCGCGGCGGAGTGGCTGTAGCGCTGGGCGAAGTCGGGATCCTCGAGGCCCTCCCGCGCGCGCCAGGAGCCGATGGCGATCGTCACGGCGGATCTGGCCGCCCACAGCTCGGCGAGCAACTCGAGCTCGCCCTCCTCGAGCGGCGTCACCCGCTGGTAGCCGTCCAGGACCACACGGGCCACGCGGAACAGGTCCGCCGGCTCCCGCCCGGTCGACACCGAATCGAGCAGGCAGGCCAGGTCACCGACCAGCGCGGTGTGGCTCATGTCGCCGAAGTCGATGACCGCGGAGACCAGTCCCGCTTCATCCATCAGCACGTTGTCGACCGTGAGATCCCCGTGGATGACCTGCGCCCGCAACCCCGCCCATCGCGGAGAGACGGCCTGCTCGAACCGGTCCAGCACCGCTGCCACCGCGTCCCGCGCCTCCCGGTCGGGGATCGCCGGAAGCATCGGCCGGCACGCCAGGGCGTGCTGCACGTCCCAGGGCAGTCGGCGGATCGCCCGGGGGTGGATGAAGCCGCGCAGCGCCCGATCGACCCGCGCGGTCGTTTCCCCCATCGCCGTCAGCGCCCGGTCGTCGAGCGAGTTCGCCTCGGCGCGCGCCCGGCCGGGCAGCACGTCATACAGGCGCATCCACTGGCCCGGCCCGGACGCGGTCGTCATGGCCCGTCGAGCGGTGACCTCGCGGTCGCTGCCGCGTCCACTCGCCAGGTGGGGCAACGGGATCCGCAGCTGCGGATCCGCACTGGTCGCGTGCAGGACGGCGCACGCCTCCATGTCCAGGGTCGCCGGGTCCTCCGCCGGGTTGGAGATCTTCAGGACGCCCAGCGACTCCCCGTCGCTGTCCTGGAGCAGCAGGGTCTGGTCACGTTCGCTGCCGAGGTCCCGCGCGCTCGCCGCGACCAGCCCGAAGGCGCGACTCGCCTCTGCGCACGCCGCCTCCGGCGGGATCGGCCGGCGTGCTGCGGCGAGGACCGGGTCCACCACCGGTGCGGTGTCGTGCGGTGCGGTCATGGCCCCATCCAACCAGCCACTCCACGGCGGCGGGTCTCCTCACCGGAGGACAGGACGCGAGCGGCGATGACTTCCGTCCTCCGGCACGGTCGACAGGACATGGAAGAGACCGGAGAAGGGGACGCCCGGCAGGTGCGCCGGACAGGACGGCATACGGGCGGCGGGAAGCTGACCCACCTGCGACCGGTCCCGCCTCAACACCGAGGGGATCGACCATGGCGGTGATCGACGACGTCCGTCCGCTGGGGACCGAGCTCGAGCGCTCGTACGAGGTCTACGTGCGGGACAGACTGAAGTTCCGGGTCAAGCAGATCGTCTACGTGGCATTCTCGCTCGACGAGACCGTGATGGGGTTTGCCTTCCCCAAGGAGGAGCGGGATGCGCTGGTCGCGAGTGAGCCGCACAAGTTCCGGCTGCCCTCGACGTCGGAGCTGCGCTTCAACTGGGTCCACGCCAGCCTTGCCGCCCTGGATCCCACGGAGGCCCGCGAGCTCGTCGTGGACGCCTGGCGCATGGTCGTCCCGCACAAGCTCTCTCGGGCCTACGACCTCACGCATCCCGACGGTCCGGGGTGAGAGGTCGGCTGCAGCCGTGGCGCGCTCCCCGAGCCGGTGGAACACTGGCCGGTGGTCGTCGCGCCCGCCGACGGCCAGGAAGGTCACCCGATGCTCCTTGCGCGCCGCTCAGCCGGTTCCTCTCGTCCCCGTTCGATGGTCGCCGTCGTCGCCCTGGCTCTCGGCATGACCGGAGCGGCCGCCACCGCTGCGGACGCCGCCCATGCATCGCCGGTGGGCGCGGTCTCCTCGACGGCGACGGGGCCCTTCTCGCATCACGACCGCAGCTGCCCGCCACGTGCGTGGGCGCTCGGTTACAGCGACGCGCTCGACAAGACCGAGGCACTCGACGCCGAGGTCGGGGGGCTCTCGTCGCTGGTGAGAGACCGTCGGCGACACGCCTGGGCGGCGATCGAGGACCACTCGGACGGACAGCCGACACGGATGTGGTTCCTCCGTGACCTGCAGGGGCCCGGCGACCCGACCATCGTGGGCACCTTGCTCTTGCACCGCGCCGACGGAACGCCTTACGACGACACGAACTTCGACGCCGAGGGCCTGTCCGTGCTGCCGGACGGCCGTTACGTGGTCTCCAGTGAGGTCGAGCCGTCGATCCACATCTTCGATCGGGACGGCACCGAGGTGGGCCAGCTGCGTGTGCCCGACCGCTTCCGGGTGGCACCGAATGGAGAGGCCACCGACAACGCCACCCTCGAAGGCCTCACGGTCTCCCGGGACGGCCGCACGATCTACGCCGCCATGGAAGGCACGCTGTCCGGGGACGTGTCGCGCAGCGGCGACGACACCTTCCGGCGCATCCTCGTCTACCAGCGTCACCACGGCCACTACCGGCTGGCCAAGCAGGTCGGCTACCGGATCGACCCGGGCATGCGGATCGCGGAGGTCACCAGCTATGGCCGCGACTCGCTGCTCGTCCTCGAGGCCGCGTGGAACGAGACCGATGGCAACACGATTCGCCTGTATGCCGTCACGCACCTCAACCACGCCCGTGACGTGAGTCGTGTCCCCGACCTGGGCAACCGGCCACGGCTCGTCGCGCCCAAGCGGGCCGTTGCCGACGTCACCGCGTGCCCCGACCTCGGTGCACCCGCGAAGGAGCCGCAGACCAACACGTTGATGGACAACTACGAGGCGATGGCGATCACCCACCTGTCGCGGCGCGACCACGCGCGCGCACACGCCGACGTCCCGGGGGTGTCGGACGCGTCGGCAGCTCGGGGTGTGGGCCGGCACGGAGGTCAGGACCGCTGTGGTCACCGTGGGCACGGTGACCACGGGCAGCTGGCCGAGGTGGTGTTGCTCTCCGACGACAACTTCAACGACGTCCAGACCACCCGCGTCCTCCGGCTCGGTGCGCGGCTGCCCTGATCGCGGTCGTTCGGTTGGCTGCCATCCTGCTCCGCGGCGTCCGGGCGTGCCGCTGTCCCCGGCGGGCGTAGA
>CAYRLV010000005.1:0-29432 GCA_964425155.1 uncultured Ornithinicoccus sp.
CCCCGAAAACCGGCCCCCAGCGAGCACGGGGTCAGCGGACCGGTATGCCGTCCTCCCGCAGCGCCGCCTTCACCTCACCGATCGACAGCTCACCGAAGTGGAACACGCTGGCAGCGAGCACCGCGTCGGCTCCGGCGTGCACGGCCGGGGCGAAGTCGGCCACCCGCCCGGCTCCACCGCTCGCGATCAGCGGGACCCGGACCTCGGCTCGCACCCGGGCGATCAGGGACAGGTCGAAACCCTGCTTGGTGCCGTCCGCGTCCATCGAGTTGAGCAGGATCTCCCCGGCCCCGAGTTCGGCCACCCGCGCACACCACGCGATGGCGTCCAGCCCGGTGCCCCGGCGGCCGCCGTGCGTGGTGACCTCGAAGTCCTCCGTCGGCCGGCCCCCGTCGTCGCGACGTCGGCGGACGTCGGCCGACAACACCAGCACCTGGGCCCCGAAACGGTCCGCGACCTCCCCGATCAGCTCCGGTCGGGCGATCGCCGCGGTGTTGATGCCCACCTTGTCCGCGCCCGCGCGCAGCAACCGGTCCACGTCCGAGACGGAGCGCACCCCGCCACCGACGGTCAGGGGGATGAAGACCTCCTCCGCCGTCCGCGAGACCACCTCGTAGGTCGTGGCGCGGTTGCCGCTACTCGCGGTCACGTCCAGGAAGGTGAGCTCGTCGGCGCCCTCGGCGTCATACCGGCGGGCCAGCTCCACCGGGTCGCCGGCGTCCCGCAGTCCTTCGAAGTTCACGCCCTTGACGACCCGGCCGGCATCGACGTCGAGACACGGGATCACCCGCACGGCCACAGTCACCCGGCGAGCGTACCCAGCGCCCGCACTAAGGTGCGGACGTGATCGCCCCCCGCCACGCCACCCCGCACGGTTCCCCGCTGCGCGGTCACCCCCGTTCCGTGGCCGTGGCCCGCGTCCGGGACCTGGTGGTGGCAGCGGCTCCCCGGTGCGGCCGGACCGTCGTGGTCGCGGTGGACGGACACAGCGGCGCAGGCAAGACGACCTTTGCGCACGCACTCACCCCGACGCTCGACGGGGCCGCCCTGGTGCACCTCGAGGACCTCTACCCGGGGTGGGACGGCCTGGCCGCAGGCGTTCGCCGGCTGCACGACGAGGTGCTGCAGCCGCTCGCGCGCGGTGAGCACCCGTCATACCGGCTCTTTGACTGGGAGACAGGGGAACTCGGCGACCAGATCGTCGCCGTCCCCGCCGCCGAGGTCCTCGTCGTCGAAGGCGTCGGCGCCAGCTGCCCGCCGGCGGACCACCTCGTGTCCGTGCGGGTCTGGCTGGAGGCCGACGCGGCCACCCGCCGGGCGCGCGCCCTGGAGCGGGACGGCGAGACCTACCGTCCGCACTGGGACCGCTGGGCCGCGCAGGAGCGGGACCTGTTCGCCCGCCACGACCCTCGCGGTCACGCCGACATCCTCGTGAACACCGCATGATCCACCCCGGCCTCCCGCACCTCCCAGGAGCTCCGGCGTGACGAGCACCACGGGACGGACCCGCACCTGGCCGCTCGCCCTCGCCCTCATCGCCGTCGGGATCAACCTGCGGTCGACCATCGCCGCGGTGCCGCCGCTGGTCGACACGATCGAGGCCGACCTCGGGCTGTCCAGCTTCTGGTCCGGCGTGCTCACCACCTTGCCGGTGCTGTGCATGGGGATCTTCGCCCCGCTCGCGGCGCGGCTGGCCCGTCGACTCGGGCCGGCCATGTCGGTGCAGCTCGCCGCGCTGGCGGTGGCCGTCGGCGTGGCTGCCCGGGTGGCCGGCTCGCACCCGTCGGCGCTCTACGCCGGCACCTTCCTCGCCGGGATCGGGCTGGCCGTCGCCGGGACGCTGCTGCCGAGCCTGATCAAGCAGCTGTTCCCCGCCGGGCGGGTGGGCCTGGTCACCGGTCTCTACATGCTGTCGATGATGGGTGGGGCCGCACTGTCGGCCGCGCTGTCGGTGCCCCTGGCGCGCTGGCTCGGCACGTGGCAGGCCTCGCTGGCGTCCTGGACCGTCCTGGCTCTCGTGGGCGTCCTGGCCTGGCTGCCGGTCGCCGGCCGCGAGCGCCGTGACCGGGCCACCACACCGCCGGACGAGTCACGCCGACTCCCCTGGCTGCACCCGACCGCCTGGCTGGTCGCCGGCTACCTCGGCGTCCAGTCCTGGCAGTTCTACAGCAGCCTCGCCTGGGTCGCGCCCTCCTACGTGGCGCACGGATGGAGCCAGGACTCCGCCGGCTACCTGCTCTCCGCGTTCACCCTCGCCCAGCTCGTGTCCGGCCTGGTCGGCCCGGCCCTCACCGACCGCGTTCGCGACCGGCGCTTCCTGCTGGTGCCCACGGGCGTCCTCGGAACGATCGGTATGGCGGGACTCACCTTCGCCCCGAACGGTGCACCGTGGGTGTGGGTCGTGCTGCTGGGCCTCGGTCAGGGCGCGGCGTTCTCGCTCGGCCTGGTGCTCCTGGTGGACTACGCGAGGACGCCGGCGGCCAGCGGGCGCCTGGCCGCGATGTGCTTCTTCGTCGGCTACCTGCTGGCCTCCATCGGCCCGGCCACGATGGGCGCGCTGCGCGACCTCACCGGCGGGTTCCACGCCACCTGGCTGGCGCTGCTGTGTCTCATGTCGGTCCAGCTCGCCCTGGCCGCCCTGCTGCGGCCGACGTTGACTCGCGTCGATTGACCGGCACGTGGGCCTTGACCTCAAGTCCGCTTGAGGTCGGAGGGTGGGACCACGGAACAACCGACGACGAAGGACGCACCATGCCGACAGCACTCATCACGGGCGGATCCGCAGGTCTCGGGCGGGCGCTCGTGTCCGCCCTCGCCGCAGACGGTTGGGAGGTGGTGACCGACGGTCGTGACGTGGCACGGTTGGCGGACGCCACCCGGGAACTCAGTGACCGGGTCCACGCCCTGCCCGGGGACGTCACCGACCCTGCGCACCGCGAGGTGCTGGTCCGGGCGGTGACGGACTGGGGCCGCCTGGACCTGCTCGTCAACAACGCCAGCACCCTCGGGCCGACGCCCATGCCACCGGTGGCGGCACTCGACCCCGACGGTCTCGACGGGGCATGGCTCACCAACGTGCTCGCCCCCCTTGCGCTGATCCACGACCTGTTGCCGGTCCTGCGGACGTCCGACGGGGTGCTGGTCAACATCTCCTCCGACGCGGCCGTGGAGCACTACGCGGGGTGGGGCGCGTATGCCGCCACCAAGGCCGCGCTCGACCACCTCACCCTGACGCTGGCGGCCGAGAACCCGGGGCTCGCCGCCTACGCGGTCGACCCGGGCGACATGCGGACGGCCATGCACCAGGCCGCGTTCCCCGGAGAGGACATCAGCGACCGGCCGCTGCCCGAGGACGTGGTGCCGGCCCTGCTGGCCCTGGTGCGGGAGCGGCCGGTCGCCGGACGGCACCGGGCGGCCGACTTCGCCCGGGAGACCCGGGTGGCCGGATGAGCACGCCCGCAGCCGTCGCGCCGCTCGCGGCGGGCCAGCCGGACGAACCGGTCTCGCCGGCCCCGGCCGAGTCCCGCGGCCTGGCCCGTGACGGTGTCCGCCTGATGGTGGCGACCGGGCGTGGTCTCGTGCACGCCCGGTTCCACGACCTGCCGGCCTACCTGCACCCCGGGGACCTGGTCGTGGTCAACAACTCCGCGACGATCGCGGCCGAACTGGACGGCCGGTGGCGAGGCGGCCCGGTCGTGGTGCACGTGGCGACGCGACTCGATGAGGGCACCTGGGTCGTCGAGCTGCGGACCGCACCAGCCGCGTCGAAGCCGGTCCTCGACGCAGCCGTCGGCGACCGCGTGACCCTGGCCGGGTCCACGCAGCTGCTTCTGCTCGAACCGCGAGCCGCGCGACCGAGGGCCCGCAGCGGAGTCCGGCTGTGGCGGGTGGCCGTCGAGGGTGATCGTCCGCTGACCCAACAGCTGCTGCGGCACGGGCGGCCGATCTCCTACGGCTACCTGGACCGTCGCTATCCCCTGTCCGCCTACCAGACCGTCTTCGCGCATCGGCCCGGCAGCGCCGAGATGCCCAGTGCGGGTCGCCCGTTCACCCCTGACCTGGTGACCAGGTTGGTGGCCCGCGGCGTCCTGCTGGCGACGGTGACCCTGCATACCGGCGTGTCCTCCCAGGAAGCCGGCGAGCCGCCCCTGGCGGAGCGATTCGCGGTCCCTGCGGCGACGGCTCGCCTGGTCGACGTGACCCGGCGCGGCGGCGGGCGTGTGGTGGCGGTGGGCACGACGGTGACCCGGGCGCTCGAGTCCGTCGTGCTCGAGGACGGCACGCTCACGAGCCGTTCCGGGTGGACCGACCGGGTGCTCTCCCCCGACGCCCCGCCCCGCGTCGTGGACGGCCTCCTGACCGGGTGGCACGAGGCGGGAGCCTCGCACCTGCAGCTCGTCGAGAGCGTGGCCGGGCCGACCCTGATGCGGCGCGCCTACGAGGCCGCTCGCACCGGGGAGTACCTCTGGCACGAGTTCGGCGACACCGTGCTGTTCCTGCCCCGCTGAGACCCCCGTCGGGGCCCTCCCACGGCGAAGGGGTGGTGTCTCGGCCGCAACGGGAGCAAACTGGAAGTGGGCTCACAGGCACGCACCCGACCTTGGAGCAGCGATGACACGACAGCAGACCACCCCAGACCTCGTCCCCGTGCTCTCTCGTGGCAGGCACCGCAACCCTCGCAAGGGCGCGTGTTTCATGGAGATGGCCAGCTACCTGGCCGGTGAGCGGTGGAGCGACCACCCGGGGTGCACCCATCGCCTGCTCGCCGCCCTGGCCCGGATGGTCAACGACGCCGTGTCCGACGACGCACGCAGCCGGCTCACCCCGCTGATCCCGGCGGTCATCGGCCTGACGAGCACCGACGTCCGCGTGGACGCGCGCTTGGCGCTGCGGTGCGCGACCGCGGCGCTGCCGATCGCCTCGCAGGCGCGGCAGAACATCCTGGCCGTGGGCGTGCTGACGTCCGAGCGGGTGCTCGCCGGGCTGGACGGGCGGCCGCTGAACCAGCTCAGCCAGGCGTCGCGCGACGTGCTCGACCAGGTGCCGTTGGCCCGCCAGTGGGCCCGGGACTTCACCGGACGCTCCCGGGTGTCACTGCGTTCCTACCGCCGCACCGCGGCCCCCAACATCGTCGCCGTGTCCGTGCAGGGCATCGCCGAGGCCGCGGCTCCGGACCCCGACTCGCGCCTCGTCGACCTGCTGGCGGGCGCCATCGTCGAGACGCGCGACCTGATCGGCCTGCCGGAGCCGGAGCGGGTGGTGCCGCTGCGCGTGCCACAGCGCAGCTAACCCGACGCCGGGCGGTCGGGGCTGCTGTGCACCTCGACCAGCGCCGAGAGCCGACCGGCCTCGGCCCGCGCGAACGCGCCGTCGGACTTCTGGATCGCCATCACCGACACCGTGTCGGCGTCGTCGAGGTCGAGCGTCAGCCACGGCGCGCCGCCGGAGAACTGCACCCGCACGATCTGCGCCCACTCCAGTCGCCGCGTGACCACCAGGTTGCGGACGAGCAGCCCCTGCGGCGTGGGCACCGCCTTGATGGTGGCGAAGCGCAGCAGGACGGCGGCGATCAGCAGCCCGAGCGCGACCAGCAGGATCCGGTCGGTCAGGGACCACCCACCGAACGACGCCTGGGGTCCGGGCACCGTGAAGGCAATGATGGTGAACAGGACCACCGACACCGCGGCAGCCACCAGCGCGACGTAACGCCCGCCGCGCGGTCGGAACACCGCATACGGCTCTCGGTGACGGACGGGCCCGGTGGCCATCAGAGCCTGCAGGCGCTGATCTCGGTGACGAGGATGGCGCGCGCGCCCAGGTCGTAGAGCGCGTCCATGAGCCGGTTCGTCATCTCCCGCGGCACCATGCTGCGCACGGCCACGAACTCCTCGTCGTGCAGCGGGGAGACCGTGGGCGATTCCAGCCCCGGTGTCAGCGCCACGGCCTGCTCGACCAGCTCGGTGCGGATGTCGTAGTCCATCATCACGTAGCGCTGGGCGGTCAGGACGCCCTGCAGCCGGCGGGACAGGACCTCGATGGCCGCGGTGGACGGGCTGTCCTGCCGCCTGATGAGCACCGCCTCGCTCTTGAGGATCGGTTCGCCACGCACGACCAGACCGGCCTGCCGCAGTGTCGTCCCCGTCTCGACGACGTCGGCGATCGCATCCGCGACGCCCAGGGTGACCGCGGTCTCGACCGCACCGTCGAGCCGCACCACCCCGGCGGAGATGCCGTGCCGGTCGAGGTCGGCCTGCACCAGGCCGGGGAAGCTCGTCGCGATCCGCTTGCCTGCCAACGACTCCCGGCGGTCGTCCAGAGCATCCTCCGGGGCGGCGTAGCGCAGGGTCGACCCGCCGAAGCCCAGGCCGAGGATCTCCTGCGCCGGGCTGCCGGAGTCGAGCATCAGGTCGCGGCCGGTGATGCCGACGTCGAGGGTGCCGGAGCCGACGTAGACCGCGATGTCGCGGGGCCGGAGGAAGAAGAACTCCACCTCGTTCTCGGTGTCCTCGAGCACCAGCTCCCGGTGGTCTCGACGGCCGCGGTATCCCGCCTCGCGGAGCATCTCGGCGGCGGGGGCGGACAGGGTGCCCTTGTTGGGCACGGCGATCCTCAGCATGGTGCGACTCCGGTTCACAGCTGGCGGTAGACGTCGTCGAGTGAGACGCCGGTGGCGATCATCATCACCTGCAGGTGGTAGAGCAGCTGACTGATCTCCTCGGCGGTGCGCTCGGGTCCCTCGTGCTCGGCGGCCATCCACACCTCGGCGGCCTCCTCCACGACCTTCTTGCCGATGGCATGCACCCCGGCGTCCAGGGCCGCCACCGTGCCGGAACCCTCCGGTCGGTCGGCCGCCTTGGCGGTCAGCTCGGCGAACAGGGCGTCGAAGGTCTTCACGGGACGCAAGGGTACGGGGCCGGTGCCGGTCACCGTGCAGGCGTCTCACCCAGCGTGAGCGCGGTCGCCACCGCCGCCGTGGCGGCCTCGTGCCCCTTGTCCTCCGAGGATCCCGGCAGCCCGGCGCGGTCCAGAGCCTGGGCCTCGTCGTCGCAGGTGAGCACCCCGAAGCCGACCGGCACGCCGGTGCGCACGGACACTTCGGTCAGCCCGACGGTGGCCGCCTGGCAGACGTAGTCGAAGTGCGGTGTGCCGCCACGGATCACGACACCGAGAGCGACGAGAGCGTCGTATGAGGGGGCGAGCCGCGCGCACGCGACCGCCAGCTCGAACGTCCCCGGCACCCGGACGACGTCGACGTCCGCGTCGGCGACCCTGGCGTCGGCCAGTCCGCGCCGGGCCCCGTCGACCAGTCCGTCCATCACCGTGCGGTGCCACGAGGCCGCGACCACGGCCACCCGCAGGCCGCTGCCGTCGACCTCGAGCCGGGGCGAGCCTTCCCCGCTCATGGTCGAGGTCCCCGCGACGTCTCGGAGCGCAGCGGAGAGCAGGGTGCCCGCGACGTCCCGAGCGAGGTTCGAGCGAGGTCTGCCGGGGCCCCCGCGAGGGATCGGAGCGAACTCGCGAGCGGAGAGCCTGGTGGGGTGGCTTCGTGGGGTGCTCGTGGTGAGGTGTTCATGCGGTGGCCCCGCGGTCGGTGTCCAGGACCAGCCGGTGGCCCATGCGATCGCGCTTGGTGCGCAGGTAGCCCTCGTTGTCGGCCCCGGGCGCCACCTGGAGCCGCTCGACCGCGGCGACGTCGATTCCGTTGTCGCGCAACGCGTTCACCTTCATCGGGTTGTTGGTCAGCAAGCGCACCGTGTCGATGTCGAGGTCAGCGAGGATGGCGGCACCCGCCGCATACTCCCGGGCGTCGATGGGCAGCCCCAGCTCGACCTGGGCGTCCACGGTGTCGAAGCCCTGGTCCTGGAGCGTGTAGGCCTGCAGCTTGTTGAGCAGGCCCACCCCGCGCCCCTCGTGGCCGCGCAGGTAGACGACGACTCCCCCGTCCCGGCCGATGCGTTCGAGCGCGAGGTGCAGCTGGGGGCCGCAGTCGCAGCGTTGCGAGCCGAACACGTCACCGGTCAGGCACTCCGAGTGCAGCCGCACGAGCGGGCTCGCCCCGTGCGCACCGTGCGGGCTCACCAGCGCCAGATGCTCCGCCCCGGTGACCCGGTCGCGGTAACCGATGGCGCGGAACTCGCCCTGCGCCGTGGGCAGCCGGGTCTCCGCCGCGCGCTCGACCCGGTCGTGCCGCTGCCGCCACGCGATCAACCGCTCGATGGTGATCACGGGCACGTGGTGCGCGGCCCCGAGCTCGAGGACGCCCGGCAGCCGCATCATCGTGCCGTCGTCGTGCACGAGCTCGGCGATGACACCGACCGGCGCCAGCCCGGCGAGCCGGCAGAGGTCGGTGGCCGCCTCGGTGTGTCCGGCGCGCTCGAGCACGCCACCCGGCCTGGCTCGCAACGGGAAGACGTGACCGGGCCGCACCAGGTCCTCGGGCTCGGTCGAGGGGTCGGCGAGCAGCCGCAGGGTGTGGGCACGGTCGGCAGCGCTGATCCCGGTCGTCACCCCGTGCCGCGCGTCGACCGAGACCGTGTATGCCGTCCCGCGCGGGTCCTCGTTGCGCCGCACCATGGGTGGCAGGTCCAGCCGGTCGGCCACCTCGCCGGTCATCGGCGCGCACACGACGCCCGAGCTGTGCCGGATGGTCCAGCCCAGCCACTCCGCGCTGGCCACCTCGGCGGCCAGGATGACGTCGCCCTCGTTCTCGCGGTCCTCGTCGTCGAGCACCAGCACCGGCCGGCCGGCGCGCAGGGCACGCAAGGCGGTCTCGATGTCGGACAGGACTGGGGTGGGCTTCATGCGGCAGTCACCTGCTTCGGTGGCGCGCCGGCAGTGGGGGCCTCGACGCGTGAGGCGCGCAGCCACACGAAGAAGCCATACAGCACGAGGCAGGCGTACACGGCATACAGCACCGCGGACGGGTAGAAGTGCGAGTGGACCAGCAGCGGGACGCCGACCAGGTCGACGCCGATCCAAGCCAGCCAGAAGTCGTTCCAGCCGCGGGCCATCGCGTAGGTCGCGACGATGGAGCCGATGAAGATCCAGGCGTCGGCCCAGTAGTACCAGCGCGGGGCGGGCCAGCCGGCGCCCACCAGGGAGAAGACCCACTGGGCGAGGACGACGCCCCCGGCCCAGAACGCGAGGTAGCCGAGTCGCTCGCGGGCGGTGGCCCAGCGCGGCGTGATCGCCCGGCTGTCGCCGCTGCGGCGCCGGCGCAGCTGGTGCCAGCGCCACCACCCGTAGGCACTGGTGGCGATGAAGAAGACCTGGCGGGCGGCCTGTCCGAAGAGCGTCTCGTGCTGGGGGTTGCTGAAGGCGACGCCGAAGAAGACGGTGAACAGCAGCGCGTTGCCCACGATGCCGATCGGCCAGGCCCACACCCGTCGCTGCATGCCGCCCACGGCCGAGGCGAATCCGAAGACGTTGCCGACGATCTCGCGCCACAGGATGCCTTGGCCGAAGAGGGTCAGCTGCGCGTCGAAGAGCCGCTCGAGGAGGTTCACGCAGCACCTCCCTCGGTGGGCAGCGAGCCAGCCGTCGGGGAGCCGACCGACAGGAGTCGCTCGACGTACTTGGCCAGCACGTCGACCTCGAGGTTCACGCGAGTGCCGACCGGGGCGTCACCGAGCGTGGTCGCGGCCAGGGTCGTCGGGATCAGGGAGACCTCGAACCAGTCCTCCCCCGTCGCCGAGACGGTGAGCGAGACCCCGTCGACGGTGATCGACCCCTTCTCGACCACGTAGCGGGACAGATCCGGCGGCAGGGCGACGCGGACCACCTCCCAGCGCTCCGCGGGTGTCCGGGTGCGGACGGTGCCGGTCCCGTCCACGTGGCCCTGCACGACGTGCCCGCCGAAGCGTCCGTCGGCGGCCATGGCCCGCTCGAGGTTGACCTGGTCCCCGACCGCCAGGTCGCCGAGGCTGGTGCGTTGGAGCGTCTCGCCCATGACGTCGACAGCGAACGTGCCCTCGTGCCAGTCGGTCACGGTGAGGCAAACCCCGTTGACGGAGATCGAGGCGCCGTGCCGGACGTCTTCGGTCACCAGCGGCCCGTGCAGACGCAGGACCGCGGAGTCGCGGTCGGCCCCCCACTCGAGGGCCTCCACCCGCCCGAGCTCCTCGACGATTCCGGTGAACATCAGGGCTGGTCCTCCTGCGTGGTGGACGGCGTGAGAGTGGCGCGGATGCGCACGTCGTCGCCGAACGTGCGCACGTCGGTGGGGCGCAGCCGCCGGGCTGCGGCGATGGTGCTGACGCCCAGGTCGGTCACGGCGGTGGGGCCGGAGCCCAGCAGGGCCGGAGCGAGATAGGCGACCACCTCGTCGACCAGCTCGGCGCGCACGAAGGCGGCCGCCAGGGTGGGACCACCCTCGAGCCACACGTGGTGCAGGCCCTGGTCGCGCAGGGTCTTCAGCACGGCGGCCGGGTCGCGGTCGGTGAGCTGCACGGTGGGGGCCGCGCTGTCCAGGACCCGGGCGGTCGGGGGCAGCGGCCGGGTGCCGACGACGACGCGGACCGGTTGCCGGTCGCGCAGGCTGCCGTCCGGGTGCCGGAGAGTGAGCTGGGGATCGTCGGCCAGGACGGTGCCGGTGCCGACCAGGATCGCGTCGCACTCGGCGCGCAGGTCGTGCACGTCGGCGCGTGCCTCGGCTCCGGTGATCCACCGGCTGCTGCCGTCGGCCGCCGCGGACCGACCGTCCAGCGTCGCGGCGAACTTCCAGGTCACCATCGGGCGGCCGATGCGGTGGGCGAAGGCCCAGGCTCGGTTCAGCGCCTCGGCCTCGTCGGTGAGGGGGCCTCGCTGCACCTGCAGGCCTGCGTCCCGCAACCGGCGGGCGCCGCCTCCGGCGGCCGGGTTGGGGTCGTCCTGCGCGAAGACGACGCGCGCTACCCCTGCCTCGAGGAGGGCGCGGGTGCACGGTCCGGTCCGGCCGGTGTGGTCACAGGGCTCGAGGGTGATCACCGCGGTGCCGCCACGGGCGAGCGGGCCGGCCTGCTCGAGGGCCACGATCTCGGCGTGCGGGGTCCCGGCCCCGGCGTGGTGGCCCTCCCCCACGGGTCGGCCGTCGGCGGCGAGCACGACGGCGCCCACACGGGGGTTCGGGTCGGCCGGTGAGCCCTGGGCGGCCAGCTCGAGGGCACGGCGCATCGCGGCGAGCTCTCGCTGCGCCTGGCTGGTGCTCTGCTCGGTCACGGTCTCGTCCTTCGGGCTGCGAAGCTCCGGGGACGGACGCTCGGCGGACGCCGGTGGCGTCCTCGCCGTCACGGGCCGGTCGTCGCCGCTGCTCCTGGTGGAGCCGCCGGACACCGGCCTCGCACGTGCTGCCTCCCATCCGGACTTTCACCGTCGGTCCTGGAGTTTCACCAGGTCAGCCGACCGCTGGCTGCGGCCGGGTCGCGGACTGTCACCGCCGGTTCGGAATTGCACCGACCCCGGAGCACGTGCCTCCAGTATGCCACTCCACGCAAGCACTCCCCCGCCGCACCCGAAGTTGCTGGCGAAGCGGGCACTCGACGACACGAAACGCCAGCAACTCCCCCGCCGCACCCGAAGTTGCTGGCGAAGCGGGCTCTCGACGTCACGGAACGCCAGCAACTTCGCGAGGGGTGGGCCGCCGGGCCGGGCCCTCAGTGACGGGAGACGAGGGCGCGCAGCTCCTCGACGGCGGCCGCGGCGTCGTCGGCCCCGTAGACCGCGGACCCGGCGACGAAGACGTCGGCCCCGGCCTCGGCGCACTGCTCGATGGTGTCCGCCGAGACGCCGCCGTCGACCTGGATCCACACCTGCCCGCCGTGTCGGCGCACGGCCTCGCGGACCTCGCGGACCTTGGGCATCTGGTCGGCCATGAACGACTGCCCACCGAACCCGGGCTCCACCGTCATCACCAGCACCATGTCCAGCTCGGGCAACAGCTCCGCATACGGGGCGAAGGACGTGCCCGGCTTGACCGCCATGCCCGCGCGGGCCCCCGCCCGGCGTAGGTCCCGCGCCAGGCGCACCGGGTCGGCGGCCGCCTCGACGTGGAAGGTCACCGAGCTGCCGCCCGCTTCGGCGTACTGCGGGGCCCACCGATCGGGGTCGTCGATCATCAGGTGGCAGTCGAGCGGGATCGGGCTGACCTGCGCGAGCCGCTCCACGACCGGCAGCCCGAGGGTGAGGTTCGGCACGAAGTGGCCGTCCATGACGTCGACGTGCGCCCAGTCCGCGCTGCCGATCCGCGCCAGCTCGGCCTCGAGGTTGGCGAAGTCGGCGGCCAGGATGCTCGGTGAGATCTGCACCGCCACACCCTAGTTGGCCCGCGGCGCGGCCCTCAACGCGAGCCTGACCGCGAGCAACTCGTCGGAGTCACTGCTTGCGGAGCAGGGCGAAGAACATCGCGTCGGTGCCGTGCCGGTGCGGCCAGAGCTGGACGAAGGGCCCTTCGCCGACGCCCTCGATCCGTCGACGCGACGCGTCCAGGAACAGCGGCCGGGCGTCCTCGACGACGACGTCCGAACGCTTCTTGGTCACGTCCGCGACCACGAACCGGGTCTCCGCCAGGTGCGGACTGCAGGTCGCGTAGCCGACCACCCCACCGGGCCGGGTCGCGTCCAGGGCCGAGGCGAGCAGCTCGCGCTGCAGCCTGCCGAGGTCGGCGAGGTCGCCCGGCTGGCGGCGCCAGCGAGCCTCGGGTCGACGCCGCAGCGCACCGAGTCCGGTGCAGGGAGCGTCGACGAGGACACGGTCGTAGGTCGCGGGCTCGTCCGCACCGAGCTCCCGGCCGTCACCGACCCCGACCATCACCTCGATGTCGGCGTCGGTCGCCGCCCGCAGGGTTCGCGTGACCAGGTCGGCACGGTGCTCGCTCGACTCGTTGGCGTAGAGCGTCGCCCCGGCGCGCTGGGCGAGCCCGGCCAGCACCGCGGTCTTGCCGCCCGGCCCGGCGCACAGGTCGAGCCACCGGCACGGACCCTCACCGGAGCTGACCTCGGCGGCAGCGAGGGCGAGCGCGACCAACTGGGATCCCTCGTCCTGCACGGCCGCTCGCGTCTCGCGGACCGCGTCGATGCCGCCCGGGGCCCCGGACTCCAGCACGGCGCCGATCGGCGAGAGCCGGGAGGCCGTCGCTCCGGCGCGCACCAGCTCCTCCACCGAGCACAGGCCGGGGCGGGCGACCAGAGACACCTTCGCCGGGGCGTTGTCCGCCTCGAGCAGCTCCGCCAGTGCCTCGTCCACGTCATCGGCCGTCGCTGCCTCGTGGCCGAGGAGCGCGGCCCGCAGGGCCCGCACCACCCACTCCGGGTGGCTCGTCACCACGGCCAGCCGAGCCAGCACGGCGTCGGCGTCGCCCGGCGCCGCCGCGGGCGCGACCCGCTCGGTCCACGCCTCGAGCGAGTGCTCGCTCACCCTGCGCAGCACCGCGTTGACGAAGCCGCTGGCCCCGGCCCCGTTGACCATCCGCGCCAGACCCACCGTCTCGTTGACGGCCGCGTGCGTCTCCACCCGCATCCCGAGCAGCTGGTGCACCCCCAGCCGCAGCGTGTCGAGCACGTTCGCGTCGATCTGGCCCAGGGCACGCTGGGCGGCCGAGGCGATGATCGCGTCGTAGAGACCCCGCATCCGCGTCGCGCCGTAGGTGAGTTCCGTGGCGAAGTTGGCGTCGCGCCCGCGGATCTCCTTTTCTCGCAACGCCTTCGGCAACTCGATGTTGGCGTAGGCACCGCTCGCCACGGCGCGCATGACCGTGTATGCCGCGAGCCTCGCCGGGTCCGTGGTCCGGGACCGCTCCGACGGGCGCTGCCGGGACCGCTGGCGGTCGTCCCGTCGCCCTCGCTGGTGCCGGCCGCCACGGCGGCCGGGGCCGCGCGAACGATCGTCACTCATCGCCGAACCGCTCTCCCCCGTCGGGGCGGACGCCCCGAGCCCAGTCGGCGGCGGCCATCGCCTTCTTGCCCCGTGGCTGCACGGTGCCGAGCCGGACCGCCGAGGTGGCCGTGCCGACGAGCACCTCGTGCTTGCCGGCCCGCACCTCCCCGGGGCCGAGGTCGGCCACCTCGGTGTCGAGGTCGACGGGGTGCACCCCGATCCGTTCGCCGCGGAACGTCGTCCAGGCACCGGGGTCCGGCGTGCACCCACGGATCCGGCGGTCCACCGCGAGCGCCGGGTCGCCCCAGCGCACGCGTCCGTCGTCGGTGGTGAGTTTCGGGGCGTGCGAGACCCCTTCTGCCGGCTGCGGTTCGGGGTGCAGGGCGCCCGACTCGAGCCCGTCGAGAGTGGCCACCAACAGTCCGGCCCCCGCGTCGGCGAGCCGGGCGAGCAGGTCTCCCGACGTGTCGGAGGGGCGGATGGTCTCGGTCATGGTGCCGAGCACCGGACCGGTGTCGAGGCCGGCCTCGATCAGGAAGGTGGTCGCGCCGGTCACCTCGTCGCCGGCCATGATCGCGTGCTGGACCGGCGCGGCTCCGCGCCAGGCCGGCAGCAGCGAGAAGTGCAGGTTGACCCAGCCTCGGGCCGGGACCTGCAGGGCCGTCTCCGGGATGAGTCCGCCGTAGGCGACCACGGGGCAGGCGTCGGGTGCCAACTCGGCCAGCCGGGTGAGGAACTCGGGTTCGCTGGGCTTCCTCGGGGTGAGCACCTCGAGGCCCAGCTCCTCGGCACGCGCGCGAACGGGCGACGGGTGCAGCCGGCGCCCCCGGCCGGACGGCGCGTCGGGCCGGGTGAGGACGGCGACGACCTCGTGCGACGAGGCGTGCACCGCCTCCAGGCTCGGGACGGCGACGTCCGGAGTGCCGGCGAACAGGACCCGCACGGGTCACATCCCCTTGCCGAAGGTGGGGTGCGGGCTGACCTTGACGGTGGGCGGCGTGAGTCCGGCCCACTCCGCGTCGCGGATCGCCTTCATCGCCAGCTTCCGCTGCTCCCGGTCCATCCGGTCGATGAACAGGATGCCGTCGAGGTGGTCGGTCTCGTGCTGGATGCAGCGCGCGAGCAGGTCGGAGCCCTCGATGGTGACCGGCTCGCCATACTGGTCCTGTCCGCGGGCGACGACCCGCTGCGCCCGGCGCACCTCGGCGCTGATGTCGGGGAACGACAGGCAGCCTTCGTCCCCCAGCTGCTCCTCGCTGGACAGCTCCAGCCGAGGGTTGACGAGGTGCCCCAGCTCGCCGTCGACGTGGTAGGTGAACACGCGCAGCCCCACCCCCAGCTGCGGGGCCGCGAGGCCGACGCCCGGGGCGTCCAGCATCGTGTCGGTGAGGTCACGCACGAGCTGGCGCAGCTGCCGGTCGAAGTCGACGACCGGAGCGGCCGGGCTGCGCAGCACGGGGTCTCCGAAGAGGCGGATGGCCTGGATCGACACGAGCGGGTCCTTGGGGGTCGGCGGTGGGAGCGCCTGCAGTCTATGCGGGGCGCAGCGGCAGTCCCCGCGCGCGCAGGTCCTCGCGCAGGTGGCCGGTGTCGGTGAACAGGATCGCGTCCATGCCGGCCGCCTGGGCCGCCTGCACGTTGGCCGGGTTGTCGTCGATGAAGACGGAGTCGTCCAGGCTGCCGCGGTGCCGGATGCGCTCCTCGAGCACCGCGAAGATGCGCGGGTCGGGCTTCGCGGTGCCCTCCTCGCCGGAGACCACGATGTCCTCGAACAGGTCGAGGAAATCGAAGCGTTCGAGCGCCGCCGGGAACAGCTCGCGGGACCAGTTGGTGAGCGCGAACAGCGGCACCTCCTGGGTGTGCAGCTCACGCAGGATCGTCACCGAGTCCTCCACCGCCCCGGTGAGCGAACGCGGGAAGTACTCGCGGTAGGCGCGCACCGCGTCGGCCCACTGGGGGTGGCTGCGGACCGCTGCCGCCTCGCCCTCGGCCCAGCTGCGGCCGGCGTCCTGCTGGTGGTTCCAGGCGGCGAAGTCGAACGCCTCGTCGGTGAGGAAGGCCCGGGCCCGTTCGACGCCGACACCGCCGGCCACGGCCGCCTCGGGGTCCCAGCGGATCAGCACGTTGCCGAGGTCGAACACCACGGCATCCACCGGGCTCGGCGCGAACCGCGGGTCCGTCGGCTCGGCCCACGGACGCTCGTCGGTCTGGTCGCCGGAGGTCGCTGCAGCCATGCTGCCGAGCGTAGTCAGCCCTGTCCCAGCACCTCGCGCAGGGCCTCGGGGCTGCGCCCGATGACGGTCTCGCCGCTGTCGTTCGTGATGATCGGCCGCTGGATGAGGATGGGGTGGGCCACCATCAGCTCGATCCACTCGGCCCGGTGCTCGGCGTCCCGCGGCAGCTCGCGCAGGCCGGTGTCCCTGGCCGTCTGCTCACCGGTGCGGGCGATGTCCCACGGTTCGAGTCCGAGGCGGCCCAGCACCTCCGCCAGCTCCGCGGCGGTCGGCGGGTCGTCGAGGTAGCGACGCACGGTGTAGTCCACCCCGGCGTCGTCGAGGGCGGCCACCGCGGTGCGGCACTTGCTGCAGGCAGGGTTGACCCAGATCTCCATGAGCCGCAGCCTACGAGCCGGGCAGCAGGCAGACCTTGCCGGTGGCGCCGCCGGCGGCCACGGCATACGCCTCCTCGGCGCGCTCGAGCGGGAACCGGTGGGTGACGATGCGCTCCGGCTGCAGCTCCCAGCGCACCAGGTCGAGCAGCAGCTGGGCCATGTGCCCGAGCGAGGTGACCCACGACCCGTGCACCGTCACCTGACGGTGGATCAGCAGCGGTGAGACGTCGATCTCGAGCCTGCCCCCTTCGCCCACGAACGCGCACCTGCCCCAGGTGCGGGTCGCCGCCAGCGCGGTCGCCCGGCCGGCGGCGCTGCCGGAGGCGTCCAGCGTCGCCGAGCAACCCCGGCCCGCAGTCAGCCCGAGCACCGCGTCGACGGCACCCTCGTCGGCCTCGAGGGCGTGGTCGACCAGCCCCAGCTCGAGGGCGAGCCGGCGTCGCCCCGGCGCGGGATCGGTGCCGATCACCGGCGACGCGCCCATCGCCCGCCCCATCATCGCGGCTGCCAGCCCGACCGGTCCCAGACCGGTCACCAACAGCTGGTCACGACCGGAGACGTCCAGTCGCAGCAGTGCCTCGTATGCCGTGCCGAACCCACACGACACCAGGGCACCGTCCACGAGCGACAGCGGGTCGGGAAGCGGCAGGCAACTGCGCTCCTCGGCCAGCAGGAACTCGGCGTGCCCGCCGTCGCGCTGCCAGCCGTAGGCGGCCCGCGAGGGGTCGGTGCAACCGATCTCGTAGCCGTGCCGGCACTCGTCGCACAGACCGCACCCGACGATGTGGTAGACCGCCACCCGGTCCCCCACCGCCAGTCGTCGGACGCCCGGCCCGAGCGCGACCACCTCGCCCGCTGGTTCGTGGCCGGCCACCACCCCCTGGTAGGCCTCCGGGCCGGTGCCGAGGTGCTCACGGTAGATCGACCGGATGTCGCTCCCGCAGATCGAGGACGCTCCCACCCGCAGCAGCACCTGGCCGTGCCCGGGGTCGGGCACCTGGACACGGTCCTGGGCGACGACGCTGTCTCCCGGCAGCCGCACGGCGGCCATCGTCGTCATTGACCCGGGCTCCAGGCCTCCAGCGTGGTGCGTGCGCCGACCGTGTGCAGCGACTCCAGCGCCCGGGTGTAGTGCTCGACGAACCGGGGCTGGTCGGCCAGGTCGCCGAAGAGGCTGGTGTCCTGCAGGAACGCGAGCGGTTCGTCCCGTTGCCGGCTCGCTCGTTCCGTCAGCTTGTCCCTCAGCCGGTCGACGATCTCGATCGGCCGACCCTGCTCGTCGACGCCCTCGGCGTAGCGGGCCCACGCCGCCACCACGAGCGCCGACCGTTCGACCGGCCCGTTGGCGGCCAGTTGTTCGCGGATCACCGGGACCAGCCACTTGGGAATCCGGTCCGAGCTCTCGGCGCACAACCGCGCCAGGGTGTCCTGGATCTCGGGGTTGGCGAACCGCTCGATGAGCTGGTGCTCGTAGGCCGTCAGGTCCACCCCCGGCACGGGCTGCAGCGTCGGCTCGCCCTCGTGCGCCATGTAGCCGAGCAGGAAGTCGGTGAACAGCTGGTCCTGGCAGACCTCGTGGGCGTAGCGGTATCCCGCGAGGTAGCCGAGGTAGCACAGCGCCTGGTGGCTGGCGTTGAGCAGCCGCAGCTTCATCAGCTCGTACGGCGTCACGTCGTCGACCAGTTGCACGCCGACCTTCTCGTAGGGTGGGCGGCCCTGCGGGAAGTGGTCCTCCAGCACCCATTGGGTGAAGGACTCGGTCATGACCGGCCAGGCGTCCTCCACGCCGAACTCCTCGGCCACGCGCTCGCGGTCGGCGTCCGTGGTCACCGGGGTGATCCGGTCGACCATGGAGTTGGGGAAGGGGACGTGCTCCTCGATCCAGTCGGCGAGGTCCGGGTCCTTGAGCCGGGCGAACGCGGTGATCATCCGGTGCGCCACGTCGCCGTTGCCCTGGATGTTGTCGCAGGACATCACGGTGAACGCCGGTGTGCCGCTGGCCTTCCGGCGGGCCAGCGCCTCGACGATGAAGCCGAACACCGAGCCGGGCGTCGCGCCGGGGCGCAGGTCCGCCTGCAGCGACGGGTCGTCCGGGTCGAGCTCGCCGGTGGAGGGATGGAAGTGGTAGCCGCCCTCGGTGATGGTGAGCGACACGATCCGGGTGGTCGGGGCGGCCATCACCGCGAGCACCGCCTCCGGATCGTCCGGGGCGTAGAGGTAGTCGATGATCGACCCGATGACCCGCGCGTCGAGAGAGCCGTCCGCGTGCTTGACCACCAGCGTGTAGAGGCCGTCCTGCTCACGCAGCGCGTCCGCCATCCGCCGGTCGCCCGGCATGGTGCCGACCCCGCAGATGCCCCACTCCGTCCCACTGCCCTGCTCGAGCAGCCGGTCGAGGTACATCGCCTGGTGCGCGCGGTGGAACCCTCCGACGCCGAAGTGCACGATGCCCGTCCTCACCGTGCTGCGGTCGTATGCGGGGACCGCGACCTGCGTGCCGAGCCCCTCCAGTGCCTGTGCGTTCAGCCTCGTCATGGTCCTACCTTGGCCTACTTGATCGCTCCGAGCGACAGGCCCTGCACCAGCTTGTCCTGGGCGCCGAACCCGGCCGCGAGCACCGGGAGCGAGACGATGATCGACGCGGCACAGACCTTGGCCAGGAAAAGCCCCTGACTGGTGACGAAGCCGGTCAGGAACACCGGTGCCGTCTCCGCGCGCGTACCGGTGAGGACCCGGGCGAACAGGAGCTCGTTCCAACTGAAGATGAAGCAGATCAGGGCCGCGGAGGCGAGACCGGGCGTGATCACCGGCGCGATGACCGACCGCAGCGTGCGCGTCAGGCTGGCTCCGTCGATCTCGGCCGCCTCCAACATCTCGACCGGCACCTCGGCCAGGAAGGACCGCAGCATCCACACCGCAATCGGCAGGTTCATCGTGGTGTAGACGATGATCAGCAGCCAGACGTTGTCGAGGAAGCTGACCGACTGCGCGAACAGGTAGATCGGCAGCAGAGCCGCCACCATCGGCAGCATCTTGGTGGACAGGAAGAAGAACATGACGTCGCTCCACCGCTTCACCGGGCGGATGGAGAGCGCATAGGCGGCCGGGAAGGCCAGGAGCAGCACGAAGATGGTCGAGATGATGCTGGCGGTGAGGGAGTTCAGCAGCGGCGGCCACGGGCCCGAGCTGAAGAACTCACGGTAACCCTGCAGGGTGAGCGGCGCCCCGAGCGAGGGCGGGTTGGTCGCGGCGTTCTCCTCGCTGTGGAACGAGGTCAGCAGCATCCACAGGATCGGCAGCACGAAGAGGATCCCGACGATCCAGGCGGCCACTCCGAGGAACAGCCGGCTGCGTCGGCCACCCAGTCCGGGCGGCCCGTTCTGGCGGAGTGTCGCGCTGGACAGCGCTGTCCCGGTGGCCTTCTTGGCGGTGACGGTCATCGCCCTTCCTCCTTCAACAGCGTGGACACCGTTCGCAGCGCGAAGGTGGCGATGAGGATCGTGCCGATGACGACGATGACGCCTTCGGCGGACGCTCGGCCGTAGTCGTGCGCGAGGTAGAAGTTCTGGTAGATGTCGTAGGGCAGGTTGGCCGTGCCGAGCCCGCCCGAGGTGATCGTGAAGACGTGGTCGAAGTTCTGCACGATGTAGACGGCACCGAGCAGGGTGCTCAGCTCGAGGTAGCGACGCAGGTGGGGCAACGTCATGAGCCGGAAGATCTGCCACGGACTGGCCCCGTCGATCCGGGCGGCCTCGACCACGTCCAGCGGGCGACTCTGCAGTCCCGCCAGGATGATCAGCATCATGAACGGCGTCCACTGCCAGATCAGTGCGGCGATGATGGAGGCCAGCGGGAAGGTGCTGATCCAGTCGGGTTGCGGGGCGTTGTCCCCGAAGATCCAGGTGAGCACCCCGTTGAACAGGCCGTAATCGGGGTTGTAGAGCGCGTGCTTCCAGACCAGCGCGGCAGCCACCGGGACGATGAGGAACGGCGCGATCATCATGGTGCGGACCGCGCCCCGACCGAGGAACTTCCGGTCGAGCAGCAGCGCGATGGCCAGGCCCAGCACCAGGCTGATGAGCACGACGGCGACGGTGATCAGGATCGTGACCAGGATCGCGTTGCGGGTGGTCACGTTGGTCAGCACCCGGCGGTAGTTCTCGAAGCCGCCGAAACCCCGGTCGTCCGGGTAGTAGGCGTTCCACCGCATGAAGGAGATCACCAGGGTCGCCACCATGGGCAGCTGCGTGACGATGATCATGAACACCAGCGCGGGCATCAGCGGAGCCCGCCGGGCCCAGTCACCGGTGCGCTTCTTCAGCGACGGCCGGTCACCCCCGGGCGGCTGCTCGTCGTCATGGCTGGTCGAGGTGCTCGCGGTAGCAACACTCATGGCCTACTTCTCCTCCCGTGCCCGATAGGTCTCGGCCACGTCCTCCGCGAGGTCCTGCCCGCGGTTGAGCGCGTCCGGCACCGACATCTGGCCCGCGATCGCCGAACTGACGTACTGCGACACCTGCGTCCCCAGCGCCGGGAACTCCGGGATGCCGACGAACTGGATGCCGGGGGCCGGGCGCGGCTGGACGCCGGGGTCGTCGGGACGCGCGGTCCGGATGGCCTTCACGGTGGGGGCCGCGAACGCACCGGCCACCTTGAGGTATTCCTTGTTCTTGTACGTCGACTCACGCTTGCCTGCCGGCACCGAGGACCAGCCGATCTCCCGGCCGACCAGCTCCTCGTACTCCTTGCTGGATGCCCAGGAGATGAACTTCCACGCCGCGTCCTGGTGCGTGCTGGCCGCCTGGATCGACCAGGCCCACGTGTACAACCAACCGGAGCTCTTGGTCTTGAGCACCGGCGCCGGAGCGTAGCCGATCTTGCCGCGCACCGGTGAGGTCTTGGCCTCCAGGGACCCGGCGGCGGACGTCGCGTCGTACCACATCGCCACGTGCCCTTGGATCAAGTTGTTGAGGCACTCGGTGAACCCGGCCTGGGCCGCGCCACGCTCGCCGTGCTTGCGCACGAGGTTCACATAGAACTTCGTCGCCTTGGAGAAGCCCGGCCCGTTCACCTCGGCCTGCCAGTCCTTGGTGAACCAGGTGCCGCCGAAGGTGTTGACCACGGTCGTCAGTGGCGCGAAGATCTGGCCCCACCCCGGCTGGCCACGCAGGCAGATGCCGGCCATGCCCGGCTTGGCGCCGTCCACCTCGGCCGCGATCTTGGCGACCTGCGGCCAGGTGGGGTTCTTCGGCATGGTGATGCCCTTGGACTTCAGGACGTCCTTGCGGTACATCAGGAAGGACGACTCACCGTAGAACGGCTGACCGTAGACATGGCCGTTGGCGCTCAGCGCCTTGCGCAGCGCCGGGAAGATGTCCTCCTGGTCGAAGGCCTTGTCCTTCTTGATGTAGTCATCCATCGGAGCCATCCAGCCGGCCTTGGCGTAGATGGGGATCTCGAAGTTGCTCAGCGTGGCCACGTCGTAGAGGCCGGCCTGGCTGGAGAACTCCTGGCTGATCTTGTCGCGGACGTCGTTCTCCGGCAGCACGGTGAAGTTCACCTTGATGCCGGTCTTGGCGGTGAAGTACTTCGGCGTGAGCTTCTGCAGGTCGACCATCTGCGGGTTGTTCACCATCAGCACGTTGATGCTGTCCTGGCCGCCGGCGCTGGCCCCGCCGCCCCAGCCGGCGCAACCGCTCACGCTCGTCAGGACGACCGCCGCCAGCGCGAACACCACAGCGCGGTATCGAGTCGTACGCACCGTCAGCCCCTAGGTGGTCTCGAGGTCTCTTCTTCGCTATCTTGACCACATGCTGCTCATATGAGCAGTATGCCGCTCAGTCGATTATTCTGGCCGCACGACCCCGACGCTGTCAACGGATTCGACCGCCCGAATTGGGCCACGAGACGGGAGGAGGCCCCGCCATGCCGGTGCGTGACGAGCTGCCGGGACCCGCCGAACTGGTGCAGATGGCCGCCATCGCGCGGCATCACTACGTCGACGGGATGTCCAAGGTCGAGATCTCCGAGCAGTACGGCCTGAGCCGGTTCAAGGTCGCCCGGATGCTGGACGCCGCGCGGCAGATCGGCTTGGTACGCATCGAGATCGGCCTCGAGGGTCGCATCGACATCGACCTGTCCGTGCAGCTGCAGGACGCCTTCGGCCTCGAGCACGCCGTGGTCGTCGACTCTCCCGAAGTCGAGGCACCAGCCTTGCGCCGGCAGCTCGGTCGCGCCGGAGCGGACCTGCTCGGCGAGATCGTCCACGCCGACGACGTCCTGGGCCTGTCGTGGGCCCGCGCCGTCAGCGCGATGACCCGCGAACTGCGCCATCTCGCCCCCGCCCCGGTGGTTCAGCTCACCGGAGCACTGAGTCGCGCCGACATCGATGACAACTCGGTCGAGCTGGTGCGCGAGGCGGTGCGGGTCTCCGGCGGGCGCGGCCACCTCTTCTATGCTCCGCTGACCGTCCCGGACGCCGCGACCGCCCACTCCCTGCGCCAGCAACCCCAGGTCCGAGAAGCGTTTTCGCTCTTCCGCACGGTCACCAAGGCCGTGGTCGGCATCGGTCGCTGGGCCGCCGAGGAGTCCACCATCTTCGACGCCGCCTCGCCGGCGGACCGGCGGGCTCTCACCCGCGCCGGCGTGACCGCCGAGGTCTCCGGCATCATGCTGGACCGCGACGGGGAGCTCGTCGACAGCCAGCTGACCGAGCGGATGATCGCCATCGACGGCGCGGGGCTGCGCGACGTCCCCGAGGTGATCGGCATCGCCTACGGCAGCTCCAAGGCGCCCGCCGTCGTCTCTGCGGTGCGCGGGGGCCTGGTCAACTCACTCGTGACACACACCGACCTGGCGCGGCGGCTGCTCGACGAGGCACCCGGAACCTGACGGCCGGGCTACCCGCGACCGTCAGGACCCGGGCGGGGCCGCCGCTTCCAGGACCTCGGCGAGCTGGTCCACCAGCCAGTCGACCTGCTCCTCCTCGATGACCAGCGGCGGGGCGATCCGGATCGTGGAACCGTGGGTGTCCTTGACCAGCACACCGCGGTCGAGCAGTCGCTCGGACGCCTCGCGTCCCGTCATCAGGGCGGGGTCGATGTCGACGCCGGCCCACAGCCCACGAGAGCGCACGGCCACGACCCCGTGGCCGACGAGCGTGTCGAGACGGTCGCGCAGCCGGCGGCCGAGCTGCTCGGCGCGCCGCTGGTAGTCGCCGGTCTCGAGCAGCCGCACGACGGCGTGACCGACGGCCGCCGCGAGCGGGTTGCCCCCGAACGTGGAGCCGTGGTTGCCCGGGTGGATCACCCCGAGCACATCCCGGTCGGCCACCACGGCGGAGACCGGCACGATGCCGCCGCCGAGGGCCTTGCCCAGGATGTACACATCGGGCACGACGCCCTCGTGCTCGCAGGCGAAGGTCATACCGGTCCGGCCCAGGCCCGACTGGATCTCGTCGGCCACGAACAGGACCCGCCGCTGCGTGCACAGCGCACGGACGCCCGGCAGGTAGCCCTCCGGGGGGATGATGACCCCGGCCTCGCCCTGGATCGGCTCGATCAGCACGGCCGCGGTGTCGTCGTCGACCGCGGCTTCGAGGGCCGCCAGATCGCCGTACGGGACGATCTCGAATCCCGGTGTGTAGGGCCCGAATCCGTCGTGCGCCACCGGGTCGGTGGAGAAGCTGACGATGGTCGTCGTCCGCCCGTGGAAGTTGTCCGCGGCGACCACGATCTTGGCGCGGTCCGCGCCGACCCCCTTGACGTCGTACGCCCACTTGCGCGCCACCTTGATGGCGGTCTCGACCGCCTCGGCGCCGGTGTTCATCGGCAGCACCTGCTCCTTCCCGACCAGCCGGGCCAGGGCGTCGCAGAAGGGCGCGAGCTGGTCGTTGTGGAAGGCGCGGCTGGTGAGGGTGGCCCGGTCGAGCTGGGCGTGCGCGGCGGCGAGCAGCTCGGGGTGCCCGTGGCCGAAGTTGAGCGCGGAGTAGCCGGCCAGGCAGTCGAGCAGCCGCCGGCCCGCCACGTCGGTCACAAAGGCCCCCTCGGCCTCGGCGATCACCACCGGCAGGGGGTGGTAGTTGTGCGCCATGACCCGGTCGGCCAGGGCGAGGTGATCCGCGGTGGTGGCCGGCGGTGCCCCGGCGGCAGCGGTGCGGGTGGGGGTGGTCACGGTGGGTCCTCTCGGGTCGGGCGGTGCCGCCTCAGCCGGTGGCGGGATCGGAGCGGTGGCGGTGCAGTTCCATGGTGCAGCACTTGACGCTGCCCCCGGCCTTGAGCAGCTCGGACAGGTCCACCGGCCACGGTTGGTAGCCGAGCGCCGCCAACCGCGTGGCCAGCCCGGTGGCCGCCGCGGGCAGCACGACGTGCCGGCCGTCGGAGACCAGGTTGAGCCCGAGCACCGCGGCATCGGCGGCGTCGGCCACGACCGCCTCCGGGAACAGGGTCGCCAGCGTCTCGCGGCTCGGCTCGTCGAAGGCGTCGGGCAGGTAGGCGATGTTCTGGTCGTCGAGGACCGCCACCGCGGTGTCGAGGTGGTAGTAGCGCGGGTCGACCAGCCGCAGCGAGACCACCGGCAGGCCGAAGACCTCCTCCACCTCATGGTGCGCCGCCCGGTCGGTCCGGAACCCGGTGCCGGCGAGCACCAGGCCGCCGACCACGAGAAAGTCGCCCTCGCCCTCGTTCACGTGCCGGGGCGCCACGACCCGGGCCACGCCGGACGTGGCGGCCAGCCGAGCGGCATACGCGTCGGCCTCGTCCCGCCGCTGCGTGTGGGCGAACCAGGCCCCCAGGGCCCGCGACCCGATCACCAGCCCGCCGTTGGCCGCGAAGACCATGTCGGGCAGACCGGGCACCGGCTCGATCAGCTCCACCTCGTGCCCGAGGTCGAGGTAGGCCCGGCGCAGTGACTCCCACTGCGCCACGGCCAGCTCGGTGTCGGCGCGGCCACCCACCGGGTCCATCCACGGGTTGATCGCGTAGCCGACCTGGAAGTGCCTCGGCGGGCACATCAGGTAGCGGCGGGGCCGCGCCCGCCGGACCACCCGTCCGCCACGTGCCTGCGTCTCGGTCGACGGGCCGGTGGGCCGCTCGGGGCTGGGTGCGGGCGCCGGGTCGATGAGACTCATCCTGTCCTCCTGGGGGCTCCGGCGCACGTCGGCGCGTGAGGGCTGTTCGTGGCTCCAGTGAACCAAGGAGCACGGACGCAATCAATCTCCCTTCCCTGCGTATCCTCTATGGTTCATTGCACTGAAGACCTCACGAATGGTGATTTGTTGTGCCACCTCTGGATGAACTGGACCGGCAGATCCTCGCCTGCCTGATGCGCGACGGACGAGCCACGTATGCGGAGCTGGGCGCCGAGGTGAACCTCTCCGCCCCCGCCGCCAAACGCCGGGTCGACCGGTTGCGCGACCAAGGGGTCATCCAGGGGTTCACGGCAGTCATCGACCCGACGCAGTTCGGCTGGGCGGTCGAGGCGTATGTCGAGGTCTACTGCTCCGGGAAGGTGTCGCCGAGCCAGCTGCGCACCCAGTTCCAGACCGTGCCGGAGGTGATCAGTGCCTCCACCGTGTCCGGCTCGGCGGACGCCATCGTGCACCTCGTGGCGCGGGAGGTGCAGGACCTCGAGCGGGCCATCGGGCTGATCCGGGACGAGGACAACATCGAGCAGACCCGCAGCGCGATCGTGCTGTCCCGGCTGTTTCACCGGCCCACGCAGGACCGACCCGCCACCGGGTGACCGGATGACCGGGCGGCCCTCGCGTCGGGGTCGCACCCGCCCGAGCTGGTCCGCGCAGCGGCAGTCAGCCCAGCCCGGTGAGCGGGTCGACCCGCACCGTCACCGGGTCGCGCTCCTTGCGAGAGCTGCGCACCGCGCGAAGGTCCCGCAGTGCCGTCAGCAATCCCTGCTCCCGGTCGAGGGACGTACGCAGCAACAACCGCTGCTGGTCGGCCTCCGTGGCCTCGGTCCCGGAGGCGCCCACCGCCCGGCCGGACCCGGACGGCACGGATCCCGGCGCACCTGCGGGGCCGGACGCCGCGGCCACGGGCAACGGGCCCAGTTGCTCGACCTCGGCCGGCAGCTGGGCCTGGGCGAGCGCCGCACCCACCGCCGGGCGTGTCCCGACCAGCTCGGCCATCCGCACGGTGGGCGGCAGCCGCAGCTGGCCCCGCTCGACCAGCTCCCGCGCCGCGAACCAGGCCGGGTCCCACCGCACCAACGCCTCCACCACCGGCAGGGTGACGTGGGCCGGGGCCCCGCACAGCACGGCCACCCCGCCGTCGGCGGACCCGCGGGTGAGGCCCGCCGCGGCCATCCACCGGCGCAGCGCCTCCTCGCCGGCGTCGAGCGCCGACCGGTCGAGCAGGGCCCAGGCGTCCAGCAGCAGGGTCGCCGCATAGCCACCCTCGGCGACCGGCTCGGCGCCGGGTGTCGCGATGACCAGGCTCGGTGTCGCAGCGACGGTGTCGAGCACCTCCCCGGCGCCGGAGGTGTGCACCGCCACGCCGGAGAAGGCGCGGCCGAGCTCCTCCGCGGTGCGCCGGGCACCGACCACGCTGGAGCGCAGCCGCGTGCCGCCGCACTCCGGGCACTCGAAACCGGCCGCCGTCCGGCCGCACCAGCGACAGGTTGGCGGAGCGTCGGCGCGGGCCAGGGCGAGCGGCCCGTGGCAGTGGGCGCAGCGGGCCGGCCGTCGGCACTCCTGGCAGGACAGCGCCGGCAGGTAGCCGCGGCGCGGCACCTGGATCAGCACCGGGCCCCGGTCGAGGGCGGCCTTGGCGGTCCGCCAGGCGACGGATGGCAGGTGGGCGCTGGCCGCGGCCGGGTCACGCTCGAGCTCGACCCCCTCGCCGGCGACGAGCACCCGCGGCACGGCCCCGCGGACGGTGGTCGGCGCAGCGGCGACGGTGCGCACGGTGCCCTCCTCCGCCCAGCGCTGCACGGCAGTGGTCCGGGTGAAGCCCCCGGCCAGGAGGGCCGCGCCCTCCTGCTCGGCCCGGATCGCCAGCACCTCGCGCACGTGCGGGTAGGGCGAGCGGGGCTCGACCAGGAGGTCGTCGCCGTCGTCCCACCACGCGACCAGGCCCAGGTCGCGCACCGGGGCAAACATGGCCGCCCGGGTGCCGACCACCACCTGCACGTGGCCCCGCAGCACCTTCAACCACGCGGTGTAGCGAGCCTGCGGGCCCTGTGCCGCGGTGAGTCGCACGTGCCGGTCGGGGCCCAGCCGGGCGCGCAGGGCGGCGTCCACCCGGGTGACGTCACGATGGTCGGGCACCACCAGCACCGCCCCTCGCCCGCCGGCCAGCGCGGCGGCTGCCGCGTCGGCCAGCGCGGCGGGCCAGGCATCCGCGGCGTCGGCCGACGGCAGCGCCAACCAGGAGGCCGCCGGGCTCTCCCCCGCCGTCACCCGACGGAGAAAGGACGCGCCCGCGGGGTACCGGCCCCAGGGGCTCTCGGCAGCAGGCGGGGCCGCGGCCGCGGCTGCCGGATCGGGCGGCTCGAGCGGCAGGTTGCGCTCGGCCGTCGCGTGCCGGGGCGGCACCGCCAGCCGGAGCACGTCACCCACGGTGCCGGCGTAGCGCGCGGCGACGGCGCGGCATACCGACAGGATCGTCGGGGTCAGGACCGGCTCCGGGCTGACCACCCGGCGCAGCGGCGCGAGCCGACCGGTGTGCTCGGCGCGGGCGCGGCGGGCGATCACGTAGCCGTCGACGTCCTGACCGGAGAAGCGCACCTTGACCCGGGCACCGGGCACGGCGGTGTCGCCCATGGAGCGCGGCACGAGGTAGTCGAACGGCCGGTCGAGGTGCGGCAGTCCGACGTCGACCAGCACCTGGGCGACCGGGTCGGTCTCGGCGGGGTCGTCGGTGGACGGCAACCGGCGGCGCCCACCCGGCGGACGGACGGCGGCCCGCACCAGGGCGAGCTGCTCCCCCGTCTCCGCGCGGTCGGCCTCCTCGCCGCCTCGGTCCCTGCTCACGCCCAAGGTCTACCCCACCCCACCGACGAGCCCGCGGAGTTGCCGGGGATCCGCGCACTCGGCGACGCGGTTTCCCAGCAACGTCGGGAGGTCAGGCGGAGACGGCGGCCTTGAGCTGCTCGACCCGGTCGGTCCGCTCCCAGGTGAAGCCGTCCCGCAGCCCCGGCGCCGAGGTGCGCCCGAAGTGCCCGTAGGCGGCGGTGGCCCGATAGATCGGCCGCAGCAGGTCGAGGTCGTCGATGATCGCGGCGGGCCGCAGGTCGAAGACCTTGGGGATGGCGTTCTGGATCGCGTCCAGCGGGACCGTCTCGGTGCCGAAGGTCTCGACGTAGAGCCCGACCGGCTGGGCCTTGCCGATGGCGTAGGCGACCTGGACCTCGCAGCGTTTGGCCAGCCCGGCGGCCACGACGTTCTTGGCCACCCAACGCATCGCGTAGGTCGCCGACCGGTCGACCTTGCTCGGATCCTTGCCGGAGAACGCGCCACCGCCGTGCCGGGCCATACCGCCGTAGGTGTCGACGATGACCTTGCGGCCGGTGAGCCCGGCGTCGCCCATCGGCCCGCCGATCTCGAACCGCCCGGTCGGGTTGATCAGCATCCGGTAGCCGGAGAAGTCGATGTCCACGCCGGCCGAGGCGAGCTCCTCCAGGACGGGCTTGATCACCCAGGTCTCGACGTCGGGCTCGAGCAGACCCTCGAGCGACACGTCGCTGGCGTGCTGGGTGGACAGCACCACGGTGTCGAGCTTGACCGCGGTGTCGCCCTCGTAGGCGATGGTCACCTGCGTCTTGCCGTCCGGCCGCAGGTAGGCGAGCTCACCGGCCTTGCGCACCGCGGTGAGCCGCTCGGCCAGCCGGTGCGCCAGGTGGATCGGCAGCGGCATCAGCTCGGGGGTGTCGTCACAGGCGTAGCCGAACATCAGGCCCTGGTCGCCGGCGCCCTGCTTGTCCAGCGGGTCGACCCCGCCGGTGCGGTTCTCGTAGGCGG